>CANRMC010000006.1 GCA_947631605.1 uncultured Lachnospiraceae bacterium | reverse complement strand
CTCTTAACTGGAAAACCCCAAAGCAGGTATTGATGGATTATTCAAGGTCAGTGTAACAAATGTTTGACAAACCTACACGAACCTTTTTCTGTTGATGGTTTTTCCGTTGACGTATCCTCTGTCGAACCATCTTCTGTTGATGATTTTTCCGTTGACGTATCCTCTGTCGAACCATCTTCTGTTGATGATTTTTCTGTAGAGGATGATTCCGATGAACCCGGTTCTGTTTCACCGCTATCTTTATCACCCGTCTTCAACGTTTTAGACATCGGATAGAAATGCCCCTCGGCGCCGCCCGTTATACTCTTAGCGATTACGCCACCCTCATAGTTGCCTGATTGAAAATCTACAGTTGCACTTGGAGCAACCAAATGTCCGCCTAAGCCTTGTGCTTTAATGGTTCCGGTTGCATCTGGAAAATTCCAGATAAGATTCATGCCACCGAAATTTAGCTGATTATTATAGTCTGAACCAGACATTTTTACCAATGCTTCATCAAGACTTACATCATTAATCTTAATTCTGCTATAACCATCGAAAGTAATCTCAGTTTCTTTTACTCCAGTTACAGAAATACACAAAATATGATTTTTAAACCAATCTATGCCACTCTCATCTTTAACAACTATCTTCACGTCGCTTTTGAGGGCAGTGCAATCCAAAGTTACATAAATATCCTCATTACCGGAACATGTGATTATTCCGTCCACAACCTTTATTGCACTATCCACTTCTGAAAGAGCCACTGACTGTTTCTTAATGGATTCGAATGCCTCTTCTGTATTGATATAATTCGAATTCTGAATCCAGTTGCTACCAAAACTTGAACCACTAGGAATTTCACCATAATATACCGTATCGCATTTCTTTGGTTCCTCTCCATGCCATCCATTACCAACACCCTGTGTAGAAACAACATTCTTTATATAGGATGGTACGATTGCTGCATCTCCGAAAGTATTCTTAAGATCAAGTTTTCCTCCGACAACGACAGCGCCAACGGTATGACCGCTGCTATTCATCGTTACATCACCCGAAGTAAAATACTGAAACTGTTTAAGTATTGAAGAAATATCATATCCCTGACTATACCGATCCTCCTGACTCGGTTCTGTGGCAGCTTTAGCAACATTCTCTGGTCTATTGCAGAATGTGCATACCATTATGAATGCCATCAGCACAGCCACAAATCTTTTTGTAACTGTTTTTTTCATTCTACATTCCCCCTAGTTTAATTTCTTCTTGCTTTCTCGCATATTCATCATATAAGTAATATTTAAAAACATAGTTATAATTACTTTTTAACACAAAAAAAGATAATAAACTACAATTTTTGCATATTGTCAAAAATTACATATCCAGCTTCTCCCTTTTAGACAAATATCAGGAAATTTTCAACAAAGATTTTAGATTTTTCTGGCAGCAAATGTTAAATAAGGGAGATTCCTCCGATTGAGGAACCTCCCTTTCATACCAACGTTCATTGAGTTTCATACGCGGCTGTTCTAACAATTTTAATTCTGCATATTTATCTGCTGCCCCTGAACCAACGGGTAGCTGACAAGCGTTTCGCCGTCTAAGTCTTCCTTATGCATGTCCACGCCGGAAATCTGGCTGTTTTCATAAGTCGTATAGTAGTAAACGCCGGTGTCCGTATTGCAGCAGGAAGAATATATGGTGATCTCAAACTCCTTACCCACGCGGGCGCAGCCTCTCTGCTGGGCGACAGAGCCGAGAATATGGAAAAACTGGCTGATACTCTCGGATTCCGTTTCTCCGGAAATGGAATTCAGTCTTGTAAACGCCGCCTTTACGAAACGGGAAGCGGAAGAAAGATCCCCCGGCAGTCCCATACCGCCCATGCCCCGGCTATATGGAGAAAGCTTCAGTTCTTCCGAAAAGCGGCTCACCGGTTCTTCTCTGGTAACTCCCATATAATTTGCCAGATTCAGCAGATGATAATCAAACGGCGGATTGTTCGTGAGAACTTTCACCGGATTATCGTAAACTTTCAACCCGTCTTTTACAGATTCCACCACGATCGATTCATCTTTATCCGCAATCATCCAATGCAGAGGAGACGCCGGAAGTTCCTTGGCAAAATCAATCTTTACAAGCTGAAGCCGTGAAAGCAGGTTCTTTGCTTCCTTTACATTTGCGCACTGACACAGGATCCATGGAATAAATTCAAAAGGCGCAACGTTATCCTTGTCATCCGCCGGTTCCTTATAATCTGCGTTGCCCGGAAAATTCAGTCCTGCCATGCTGAGACCTTTTTCATTTGTAGCGTCATAATAAAGCGGATAGTCATTTGCGACGTACGCCATACCGATCATGGCATAATGATTTTTCCGCATTCCCATTTTCCGGAATTCAAAAGGAAAATTTCTCGGCGTAATCGTTACTGTCTCATGGTAAGAATATTCCAGATCCAGATTCCTGCCAAAATAGTGATCTTTTGTTTTGTAAGAAATTGCTGTACACATAATAATGCCCCCTCATTAAAAATATTTATAGTTTACCCAACGCCTTGGGCAATTAATCATCTTCGCATCACACTAAAATACCCGTTTATTATTATAACGGATTCACGGCTGTAGAACAAGAACAAAAAAAGAAGCTGCCCTGCGGCAGCTTCTCGATACAAAAAAATGTGGGGGAAGGTATAGATTCCAAATTGGAACACCTTTAAAATACCAATAAAATATGAAAAACTCTGGTTCATTCTGTGAACATTGTGTGTTTTTTAATATTTGATATAGCTGAAAACCGCATTTCCGTTTTTTTCCATATCCTTTTCAAAACTTTTCCTGCCTACCCGGACTTCTTCTCCCCGTATAGGATCATAGTACCGGATATGTGTGGCATTGTAGCTTACAACGAGCACAAACCTTCCATCATCGATCCGGACGGCAAATGGATTTCCGTCGCTCAGATATCCCAGAGCCGTATCAAGGTCTATACCGGAAAGGTTCAGTCCCATTACCCTCTGATCGTTCGTGAAGGCTTCTTCCCATGTATCCGTCTGCCGGACTTCCTGATATTCCGCACTGCATCCGGCTGCCAGCAGGCACATATAACAGCACGCATGGAAGCTTTCCTCCTGAAGACCGATGATCGAACTTTCCTCCGTCGCCGCCTGCTGATAAGAAAACGTACCCGCCACTGTATTATACGGAGCGGTTTCCCTGTCTTTATAAATCACATTGCCCAGTCCGTCCAGCACGATCCCATGCGCGCCCTGCGCATTTTTCACTGCCTCACCGGCGGAAAAATAGATAC
This sequence comes from uncultured Lachnospiraceae bacterium, assembly GCA_947631605.1. Taxonomy (GTDB): domain Bacteria; phylum Bacillota; class Clostridia; order Lachnospirales; family Lachnospiraceae; genus CANRMC01. The sequence goes on along the minus strand of CANRMC010000006.1, from coordinate 38,452 downwards.
CGGAAAGGCCGCGCTTTTCAAACAGATAACAAAACTCCTGATTTGTCTTTCCTTCTTCTGAAACACTTGCCAGGTCTTCTTTTTGCGTTTCTTTTGTCAATACTTCTTTCGGAGTTGATTGAAGCATAACGCCTGCCGGAAATGTCAGATGCGTTTCCTTATAAGTATTTTCGTCATATAACTTCTGGACGCTTAACCCGCCGCCTGCGTCTTCCCGCGTGTATGACATATAGTCGTCTGCGGATTCCACAAGCGTTCCGTCTTCTGTTTCCCGATAACGCGAAAGATATATACTGTCTTCTTCTGCCCGGATTCCGGAGATCAGTATTTGATCCTTATGATAGTCTTTCTTTATCATTCCGTTCCTGTCTGCGATATAGATATTGCGGAACAAAAATTCGGTCCTGCCGCTTATATCCCTGGTAATACGCCCGGTTTCTGCCTCTCCGAACACCAGATCATTTCCAAGGAAACCGACAATGGAAAGCCGGCAGCCGATCTTTGCCTTTTCTCTCGTGGTTTCCCCCGTCTCGCAGTTCCATACGGCAATTTCCGTTACATTTTCTGTATGGCTGTCATTCGGATAGGCGAGGACGCTTCCGTCTTCTGATACATAAATATTCTCCGCCGGCATATTTTCAACTATATAAGAGGTTTCTCCGGTATTTACATCCAGTTTCAGAACCGAATCATTGATAAGAACATAGAAATTCCCCTGTTCGCTGTCCAGATATGCAAATCTTCCCGCCTGAAGATTTAATATTCCGTATGGCAGGTTGCAGGAAATGCAGCCGAGCTCCGTCAGTTCGGATCTTTCCGCATTATATTCATACAGGATAATTCCATTTTCACCTTCATGCTTTCCTCTGGCAATCCTGCCGTATACAATAAAATCTACAACTCCTTCATCGCTTACGGACAGAACGGTCAGACCGTTTTTATTCTGAATCTCCCGTACATCCTGATAACCGTCTGTACGGATTCCGTAAACCTTTGATATCGCGGAGGCTTTATGATCATAATACCAAAGTTCTCCGGCGCTCACAAAAACGACCTTGCGTCCGTCTTCAGATGAACGGTATGTAACCGCTTCATCATGGATACCCAGATTGATACTGTTATTCTCTATGTTGATATGGTCATATTGGAAAACCTCTTCCATGGTACGTTCAAAATCCTGAAGCACCACTCGGTTTTCCCCATTATCATACCGGAGCCCGTAATACTCCGATACCATATATTCTGACACTTCGCCTTTCACGCCGGACTGGATCACATACCGGAACCCGATCACGGCGGAATCCGAATCCACTTCCTGAATCATCGGGACTACCTCGCTCACGATAACAGGCGCAAGTTTCCCCCATGTGACAAGCTCATATGAGGATTCCAGATTTACATCCGAAAGATCATTCTTATCTTCCTGTGCCTGATTCTCACCGAAAAGCTCCGCGATCAGACCGCCGCCTTCTTCATTTTGGTCGTCTTCTCCGCTCTTATCCGCAAAAGTTGCATCGTGGATAGAAAAGGCATATGCAAGAAAATCATTCAGAAAATCCCTGTCAAGCTGAACAACTCTGGAATAATATCTGAGATTTCCCTCTTCCCTGTTTATCCTCACAACAAGAACATATTCCTGACCGGGCGTCATATTCATCCGGAATGAAACTGTAAATTCCGTATAACCGCCGTCTTCCGTTCCTTCCTGCAGATCTCCGTTTTCGATCAGGGTTGTCCCATCCAGCGTCCGAAGTTCATAGGAAAGACTGCCTGCATATGCTTCCGCATCCTCGCTCTGAAGCAGAATATGCACCGTTTTATCTTCGCCCACCGGCATGATCTCTTCCCGCATCATGGCAGTATCCATTGCCTGCTGATAGCCAAGCATACGGTCTGCCATATAATCTCCATATTTCAGATAAACTACGGGAAGTTCCGGCTTCGCCGTTTCAACGGGCGAATCCTGATATCCTCTGTAACTTATATAATTGAATGCCAAGGCAGTTCCTGAAAAAACAAAAATAAACAGGAGTACCTGCAACAAAATTTTTTTCCAATTCATAATTCATTTCCCGATAAATGATCGTCTCTATCATCTTATCACAGCCGCACTGCGCAGGATCCTTTTACCTCTGTGCGAAACACTGTTTCCGTCTCTTGTATCTTCCCCTGCGCATACAACATTCATTTAAAACCAGTATTTCTATCAGTTGTTTCAGCATACAGCTGACTTCCTCACTACATTCCTCACCATCGTTTACCATCTTAAAAATATCTCTTGCAACCCGGAGGAAGGTTTCTTTATCCGGATAATCCGCAAACATCGGACTGCCTTCATACTCCATCCTGTCGCACCGGTCTTCCACAAGGGCAAGTATTAATCTTGCTTTTGCAGGATACATCTGTTTCAGATATTCCTGATCCTTGTATAATACTTCTTCATCCGCCATGCTGTCTTCCGGAAGCAGAAGACCTGACGGAAGCTTTGTAACAGGAACATATTGAAATTCGTTCATGCACAAAAACTCCTTACCAGTTTTTTATATAATATGCCGGTAAGGAGTTTTGCGTGCTATTGTTAATCGCCAAAACAGATGCCAAGTGTCTTCGCATTCTGTACAAGCTGATCGTCCGGAGATACGTATTTCAGCTTACCGGCTGATTCAGCAAGCGGAATGGTATCTACAATGCCGTTCTTCATGACAACCAGTTTACCGAAGTCCTTATCTTTAATAAGTTCTGCTGCTTTTGCGCCCAATCTGCTGGAAAGCACCCTGTCATAAGAATCCGGACTTCCGCCTCTCTGGGTATGTCCCGGAACCGTTACACGCACATCAGCGCCAAATTTCTTCTGAATCTGGTCAGCGATCTCGTATGCAACGGACGGATATGGAGATTCAGCGATCTTAGCTTTTCTCTCTTTCTTTGGAAGGTCAGCCAGTTCTTTGGAGATCGCGCCTTCCGCAACTGCAAGGATCGTAAATTTCTTACCCTCTTTTGCCCGGTTCTCGATAGCCTTATAAACATTCTTTATATCATATGGAATCTCAGGGATCAGGATCACGTCGGCGCCGCCGGCAATACCTGCATGTAAAGTGATCCAGCCAACCTTGTGTCCCATAACTTCCACTACAAATACCCGGCTGTGGGATTCGGCTGTCGTATGAATACAGTCAATCGTGTCCGTTGCGATATCAACGGCACTCTGGAAACCAAATGTCATATCTGTTCCCCAGATATCATTATCAATCGTCTTCGGAAGTCCGATAACATTCAGACCTTCCTCACTAAGAAGATTTGCGGTCTTCTGGGAACCGTTGCCACCGAGAACAACTAAACAGTCCAGCTTCAGCTTATTGTAGGTTTCCTTCATGGCAGGCACTTTTTCAATACCATCATCTGTTGGAAATCCCATCATCTTGAACGGCTGTCTGGAGGTGCCGAGAATCGTGCCTCCCTTTGTCAGGATTCCGGAAAAATCTTCCGGTTTCAATTTTCTGTAATTGCCATAGATCAGTCCTTTGTAACCCTCAAGGAATCCATAAATCTCCACATTCTTGTAGAGGGTATTCAGGCCTTTGACAACGCCCCTCATTGTAGCATTCAGCGCCTGACAGTCGCCGCCGCTTGTCAACATACCAATTCGTTTCATCGTGAATCATCCTCCTATCCATATTGGTTTTTTGCTAAAGATCTACGCGTCCTTCCAACGCACGAAGAAGTGTTACCTCATCGATACATTCCAGATCTCCGCCAACCGGAACGCCGCTGGCAATTCTGGATACCCGGATCCCCGCCGGTTTCACCATCTTGGAAATGTACATTGCTGTTGCTTCTCCTTCTACGCTTGAATTTGTGGCAATAATAAGTTCTTCCACATCATCTCTCAAGCGAATCATAAGCTCTTTTAATTTTATGTCCTGCGGACCGATCCCCGCACTTGGATTAATCACTCCATGCAGCACATGATAAACGCCTTCATATTTTCCGGTGCGTTCATATGCCGCCAGTTCTCTCGGCGTTTCCACCACCATGATAAGCTTGTGGTTGCGCTCGCCGGAACTGCAGATGGGACATTCTTCCCTGTCGGTTATAGTATAACACGTCTTACAGTATTTAATATTCCTTTTTGCATTTATGATCGCATTTGACAGCGCCTCTGCTCTGTCATCCGGCATACTGATAATATGAAATGCCAATCTCTGGGCTGTCTTTCCTCCAATACCGGGAAGCCTCGACAGTTCTTCTATCAGACGGTTGACCTGTCCTCCGTAAATATCCATTAGAACGGAAATCCTCCTCCGATACCTCCGGTAATCTTGCCCATCTGATTCTTCTCATCCTCGCTTTGCATACGGAGCGCTTCATTTACGGCAGCCATGATCAGATCCTCAAGCATCTCGATGTCGTCTTTATCGACAACCTCCTCCTCGATATGAACGGCAGTGACCTCTTTTTTACCGGAGATCGTCACTTTTACAACTCCGCCGCCGGCTGTAGCTTCATATTCTTTTTCTTCCAGCTGCTTGGTTGTCTCCTCCATCTGCTTCTGCATTTTCTGCGCCTGCTTCATCAGATTATTCATATTGCCGGGCATCATGCCTCCCGGATATCCGCCTCTTTTTGCCATTTTAAAATCCTCCTGTTATATTTTATAAGCCATATCTGGTCTTATGATCAATCCTTCATCTCAACTTTATAATGTATCCGGTTCCAATTTAACCAGTCATAATTGGCTGCTTTTATTTCTTCCGGCTTCGGTGTAAGCATGTTCACCCGAACCTCTCTCTGTGACAGTTCCGAAATCATCTGCGCCAGATAGCTGACATTTTCTTCCTTTTCAAAATATGCTATGGCAAGTTCATTGTCTCTGGATTTGTCAAATATGAGATTGATATCCCCTGCCGTCTCCCCCGGCACTACTCTTGCATTTTTTAGATAACTCCGGCAGACAGCGGAAAGCTCCGGCAGAATCTTTGACTGCCACATTTTGACGATTTCCATAATAGCATTATAATCCGCCTCTTCATACCGCTGCCGGATATTTTCCTGAATCTTTTTATTTACTTCTTCTTCGGAAAGTTCCTTTACATCCTCGTTTTTTTCCGGTTCCGGTTCTTTCGCCGCTGTCTCTTCTTTTATCACAACTTTCGGCAAAGCAGCAAGTTCTTCCGTCTTCTTCTCCAGTTTCTCCATCCGGGCAAGCAAAGCGCTGTAGTCCTGCTCCATCTCAGGTCTGCACATCTTGATAACCGCCATCTCAAGCGTCACCCGTTTCATTGTGGAGCTTCTCATTTTACCGGACAATTCCTGCAAAATATTAAGATACCGGATCAAAGTATCTATGGAAAATTTCTCTCCAAGTTCCGTAAGGCGTTTCCTGTCTTCACTGCTTAAATCCAGCTTTTCAGCCGCGGACTGCGACATACGGATAAAAAGCATATTTCGGAAAAACCAGATAAAATCATTCACAAACTGAGACAGGTCTTTCCCCTGCCAGACAACTTCATGTATCAGATCCATCAATCCGGTAATATCGTCGGAAAGAATCGCCTCCGTCATCCGGACATAGACATCTATTTCAACTGCGCCGATCGTACGAAGAACCCTGTCAAAGGTCAGTTCTTCGCCCAGATTAAAGGCAATGCATTGATCGAGAAGACTCAAGGCGTCACGCATGGAACCGTCCGCCGCTTTCGCAATATAGTCGGCAGCTTCCTTTGTAGCAGGTATCTTCTCCCGCTCCAGAAGTTCTGTCAGACGGGCGGAAATGGTTTCCACGGAAATCCTTCGGAAATCATACCGCTGGCACCGGGACAGAATCGTAACCGGTATCTTATGCGCCTCTGTCGTGGCAAGAATAAAAATCACATATTCCGGCGGTTCTTCCAGAGTTTTCAACAGCGCATTGAAAGCGCCTGTTGAGAGCATATGCACCTCGTCAATAATATACACCAGATATTTCCCCTGATAGGGCGAATACTGAACCGCTTCATTAATCTGCCGGATATTATCCACGCCATTATTGGAAGCGGCATCTATTTCGATCACGTTCAGAGAGTTTCCGTTTTGAATCGCCTTACAACTGTCACATTTGTTGCATGGGCTGCCGTCAATCGGATGTTCACAATTAACGGATTTTGCAAGGAGTTTTGCCACAGTGGTCTTACCGGTGCCTCTGGTTCCGCAGAAAAGATAAGCATGCCCGATCCTGTCATACTTAATCTGGTTCTTCAAGGTAGTGACAATGTGTTCCTGTCCTTTTACTTCCTCAAATTCATCCGGTCGCCATTTGCGGTACAATGCCATATAAGACATAACAAAACTTCCTTTCAAACAGTGCCTCAAAAGCACTGAAACTCCATTTCCATTATAAAGGAAATTCTGTTTCAAATCAATGTTTTTTCTCGCTACAGACAGTAATACTCTTCTCCGGCAAAACCAACGATATCTCCGCATTTTATTTCCGTTTTTTCATTTTTAGCAAGCCGGATATGATTCAGATATGTTCCATTTGTAGAACCGGCATCCATCAGGGTAACCACCTCGTTTTTTCTTTCTATCTCTGCATGAACCCGGCTGATTCCCGGAGCCTCTACACAAACATCCACCTGATTTCCCAGCCGTCCTACTACTATCCTTCCCTCCGCAATCAAAATAGGCGGTTTGTTTTTGTCCATATAGGGCATAAGCCTTGTAACAGTCTTTTTTTCTTCCTCTCCCGTAATGATTTCTGTAGGCAGAACGATTTCCGCTTCTTTAATCGGCGTTTTTTCCTGCCATACTGCCTGCCATTCATCAAACTTTCGGTTTTCTGCTGTTTCCTTCTCAGGTCTTTCCCGCGGATAGGTAAGACCGGTCAGCACTAAAATGCTTATAATAATGATTCCACAGATCAGAGGTATACTTCTTCCTCTGAGAAAGTAAAACAATATGCCGGAAAGAAAAACCGCAATTCCGATCGTAAAATACTGTGCGGTTTTCTTTTCTTTAATTCTTCCCGACTCCCTTCCTGCCGAAACTTCGGATATCACATATGCTTCCGGTTCCTTCTCCCATATAATCAGTTCCTCATCTGCCTCGTCCACCCTATGCCGCTCATCAGAAATCCGGGAGATATATTCCCAAAACAGTTCCGCCGTAAAATAACTATCCAGAAACTTACTGTATAGATCATAAAAGAACGCTGTTCCTTCTGCATCCTGATGATTAAATATCAGCATAATGTCTTCCATAAGTGATTTCATCTGCATGGAAAAATTATTTTTCAGTCCGGGTACATACAAAAACTGGAACTTGTTCTGATTGCTGTCATACAGAATATAATTCATATTTAAAAGAAGACTGTCCGCAGATAGAAGATACTCTTTTAATTCTCCGATACAGTCCCTGATGCCTGTCATTAATTCCCGAACGGCGGAAGCATTGGGGTGATTTTTCCCGTAATAAGACGCAAGCGCAGCCTTTCCGTCAATCTGATACAAAAGCAGCGTCTGGTTATCGATTTCCTGATATTTCAGAACAGGTATATATTGCATGGAATTATTCAGGATCATCTGTAATTCATATCCGCCGGCGTCATCTACACCGCTGATCTCAAAATAATTGGATAATCCCCTATTTTTCTGTAAGATTTCCATACAACTGCCACCTCCTCAGGCGATCCGAACATAAACCGTATTCCATCTTTGTGGAAATCTCCGTTCTTCCTTTCATATCCATAAGGCATACAAGAGAAAGGTTTCCATTCAGGTACAACGCTGCTGTCTCTCCTGTGCATAATATCAGTGAACCACCGATTTCTTCTTTTGTTTTTTCCAGTTCCGCCGCATTATTTATATTTTCCGTTTCCGGCTGCTGATACAGGGCAGCATACATATCCGCTCTTGTACATTCTTTATTCAACACATACAAAAACAGATACAATACTATAAAAACCACAAAAATGATAAGCGGCATGATGATACTTGTTTCCACAATAACCACTCCGCTGTTATCCTTTAATGACATCTTTGACATGGCGGCATCCCTCCTGTTTCACTAAGTTTCTTCCGATACACCGTCCGCCTGAGACGCGAACAATTCTGTGTGCTGTGGTACCGTTCTCCTTCACCGGTTATATATACCGTATTTCCGGCTGCGTCTCCGCAGTATTCGCAAGGTCCGTATCCTCTGGCAGACGCCGCTTCCTTTGCAGATACCCGGATATTCGGCGCCAGATAGGAGCAGAGGCGGCTGGAATGATAAACGGTTCCGTTTTCCGCTACATAAACATATACCTCTTCTTTTTCTGTCGAACCGTTTTCTTCTTTCTTATATCCCAGATAAGCTTTTTGACGTATGTTTTCTTCGTAATCTTTCGTCAAACTGCATATAAAAGGTATATTGAGAGCTGTCCTGTATTTTACACGCAGGACAATATACCCGTCCTCATCCGGGAATCGGGAACCTAGAAGACTGATCCCGTTTGTTCCGTTCTCCACATACCGCTCTGTCATATCCGGAGCGTCTAAGTATTCATTTATTTTTTCAGACGCATATATGCCTGTTCCAACCTCTGCGTCCTGTGGATACTTTTCAGCAAGATAAGCATATTCCGCCATATATTCTGCTGTTTCTATGGCAGCCTCATAGATCACTCCTTTTAATGCGATCATATTGCATATGGAAATGAACGCCGTCATGGCAAACAGAAAAACAGGCACTACAAGTACGGCTTCTACGGAAGCGCTTCCGTTATTTCCCGCTTTTTTCTTCCAAAGATTCATTTATCTTCTCCTGTATTTTAATTACGACTCCTGAACCGGGCACTTTTTGAACCATAACAAATGAACACACGTAAAAACACCGAAGAGGCTTTCTGGTTTAGGATAAATGCTTTACAGCCATCTGATCCAAACAATGCCCGTTTCAGGAGTAGTAATTCTCGTTTTGAGAATAGTAATTCTCGTTTAATAGCCGGTTTCTTTTCTTATATCAAAATGCTCATCCCCATAAGAAATTCCGATATTCATGGCAAAACCGGTAATGGCGTTCTTCATCCGGAAACTGTCATACTGCTGCCGGGTATTGATCTCAATCAGGTCCAGCATGCGGTAACAACTGTCTTCCTGCTGCAGAGCAAGCAGCAAAAGCAGATAATCTTTATAGGACATCCCCGCCTCTTTGGAATTCGGGTTTGTAAGACCGGAAAGGTCTGAAAGGCTGTAAATATCTGTAATCCAGTTTGCCCTGTTTTTAACATACGGGATCTTATCGCCCCGCAGCATAAAATACACCTCCGCAACGCCTTCCGTATACGCCCAGCAGCCGGCAAGCAGGTACTTCACGATCGGCTGGGGCACCAATGTTACCAGAGAAATACTCCATGCCAATGAAGAAAGCTCCGCCATTTTCCCAACATCCGTCAAAAGATAAGAAAAATTAACACCAAGGCGGATCTGAAGGATCCTGTCTACTGCCTTCTTATAGTTTTCCGCATCCGTAGACAGACCTGATATCAGGTATTCCAATTCACAATTCAAATATGTATCCTCATAAATCTGATCTGTAGCACAGTTAAATACGTCATTGGCATACAGGATCAGAGCCGTATCCGTAAATAATCCATCCGTCCAGCCACTGCAGGAGATGACATCCTGTTTTAATCTGTCATAATCTTCAAAATCCGTATCAACCGGCAGAAGCCCATGAATCCCTATGTTTCCATAGGAAGGAAGTTCCTCCGGTTTCAGTACATTTTCCGAAAAACTGATACTATCCGGTTTTATTACATAAGCAATACCGATTCCGGATAATATCCGAAGGTTCATACGAGGATCTTCATAACTGCCGTCCGAATCGTCCGCCGCCGGAGTATCTGCTGCCGGAGTATCTGCTGCCGGAGTATCTGCTGCCGGAGCGTCTGCCGTAGGAACGTCTGCCGTAGGAACGTCTGCCGGCAAAGCATGGTTTCCCGTATCAGGATTTTTCAGATCTTCATCCATTTCCTGCAGAACTTCATCCACTTTATCCGAATCCTCTCCGCTTACGGAATCTGCCAACTGTTCGATCGCATATTCCGTAACTCCGTAAGAAATATACTTTTCAACCTGTTCCCGGAAACTTTTACACTTTTGATCCATGATATTGGTCGTGCCGGATAATTCCACACGATCTACTGTAAATTCATCTGACAGGGTATATTCCAGACTCTCTTCAGCCAGAGCTTCCATTTTCCCTTCGCCCGCTCCTTCATAATCTTTATCAAGGAGGAGAATATGATACCGTTCAAAAATATATGGATTATAGTCAGCCTGAACACCCGACACAGCGCTGCTTATTGCCATAACAGCTCTCGCTTTTGCATGCTGCCTCTCTATCACGGTCATAACCGTAAGAACCAGCCCCATAAGCGTAAGCATGATAAGAGATAGAAAAACAGTTATTTTCCCCTGATTATTCATAGTCTCCTCCTATTCTTTTCTATAAAATCTCTTTTGCACCGGAATTTATAGATTTCCAGATCATATTCACAAGCGATGTGATCTGCTCCTGAAAGATCACAACCAGTGCGATAAGCACTACCAGAATCAATATGATCTCCACAACTCCGACGCCTCTGTTATCCTCCTTTATTTTTCGTAATCCTTTCATATAAACACCTTCCTTCATTTTCTGTTATCCGCCATTATAAGGAAATGACGGCCGGAAACATCACGATCCCGATTACCGTGATCATCAAAAGGAACATAGGAAGAAGCAGTTTTCCGGACGCCTCTTCTCCTTTCTTTCTGGCATATTCTTTCCGGTTAAGCACAGCTTCCCGTTCCTCCTGTTCCAAAAGTTCCAAAAGATTTGAATTTCCATGGCTTGCATTTTGCCCGATCAAAGACAGAAGCTTCATGTACTGCGGCATACCTATTCTGTTTCCCAATGCAGAATACGCATCCCGCTCCGTCTTACCTGCTTTTAACTCGTTTAAGCATATCCTGATTTCCGCACGCAAATTATCATACACAACATTCCGATAATTTCTTTTTTCGTTGGCAAGTTCATAAAATACCGAACGAACTGCCATACCGGCTCCCATCATCAAAACAAGCTTATTCAACACATGAAAATACTCTGCCTCAAGAAACTCATTCCGTTTCCGGCAGGCTTCTTTCAGTCTGTAATACCGGAAATAAATGCAGATTCCTGTAACCAGAAGGCTGACCAGAAATAATTGCAGAATCAATTTCATACCGTTTTTCTGATTCACATGAACCTCTGCATTTCCGATTTTTTCCGGCACCCGGAAATATTCATCCGTCCGGCTCTCCTTTTCTAAGCTGAGCAGCATTTCCTCCTCCGGCTCGATTTCCTGCGGGACACCGTCATCCTTACACACCGTCACATTCCAGTGGTACTCTTTTTCATATATGCCGTCCGTTACATATGCTGTTATCCGGACAGGTTCTTCTCTTTCCAGTTCCGAAACATCCACTTTTCCTGTCCTGCTTATTAAAAGAGCGTTATCCGTCTTCCATTTTATGGACAGTGTTTTACTCTCATCCCGAACAGGGAAATTGAGATCTGACGATACATGATCCAGATCGGCATTTTCACCCGCAAACGTCTGGTTTACATACGCATACGCTTCCTCGGAAAGCCTGAGAAAGTCCTCGTATTCATACTCCCTTGGGTAGACTGAAAGATCATATTCCTTCCTGCTTTTTCCTTCTACGACTTCAATCCGGCATATTTTTTCATCTCCTCCATAAGAATTTCTTTTAACCGCATTACAGGGTGCCGAAGGAATAAAAGAAAGAAGCAGACAAAGTACCCCAAATCCGAACATGACGCCCGGAATTACAGCTATTGTACGGATCAGATATTCTTCTGCCCGTTTTTCCAGTTCCGCTTCCCGAACAGTCTGGATTTTCCGCAGCAGATTCCTGATCCCGCTTTTCAGACCGGCACAATAACTTCCCTGTGTCAGTCTGTCCGCAATTCCATAACAGAGCATTACCGGAAGTCCGCTCCGTACTGCCTTATATTTACTGAAATTCTTCCGGCTTATCATGGCAAGCATACCGAATACCAAAAGAATTCCAATGCCTGTATAACGCATACTCACACCTCGATCCTTATTATTTTTTCACCGATCCAGTCTGCCGCGATCATCACAAACAGGCAGACTGTCATAAACAGATGTCCGGAAAGACTGTTATATAAAGATTCCAGATAATTACCGTTCGTAATCCGGAGGTAGAGAAGAATCAACGCCGGCATCACTGTCATGACCTGTTTTTCCATCTGCTTTGCCGCCACCATAACCTGAATTTCCTGATTGGTATCTATTTTCATGGAAATGTTCTGCACAGTCTTTTGGATGATCTTTCTTGTATTCCCTCCCATCTTCTGAATTGTTTCAATCACCAGAGCAAAGTCTCTGATCTCCTCAATTCCGTTTCGCTCTCCGACTTCATAAAGAAGCGTATGCAGCGGTATACGAAGCGCCGCCTTCTGCTTTACTCCGGTCAATTCCCTGTTCAGAAGACTGTCGGCGGGATATAGCCGTTCCATGTCTTCTGCCGCAGATAAAAAGGCATTTTCCAGAGAATATCCGCCGGAGAGAGCCGCATCCATTGCAGTGATGAGGCTGCGGAACCCATTCAGCAGATTCTTTTGCTTCTTCTTACGACATCGTTTTAATTCCTTTCGTGCAAAAAAGAATGCTGCCAAAATCCCGGCCGGTAATCCAAATAAGGAATCAAAAAACAATATTGCTATCCCGAATGAAATAAGAATCCCCAGAACAATTATCCGAAACCACTCTGCCAATCTTTCTTTCATTCCTTTTTCTCCTCTTTATAAACTTCCAGTAGTCCGGCGGACGCCAGTTTTTCCACCTGCGTAAGGTGATTCAGCCGTTCCAGCCGCCCTTTGATCCTGCCGTTATATTCCGCTTCTTCTTTAAATTCATATAAAGGATTCAGTTTGATCTCTCCCTGATCCATTCCAATCACCTCGCTGATCTGTAAAACCCTTCTGCTCTTATCCCTAAGCCGCCCCAGATGAACAATGATATCCAATGCAGAAGCAATCTGCTGCCTGACTGCCGGAAGAGGGATCGGAAGTCCCATCAAAACCATGGTTTCCATACGGAACAACATATCCCGCGCAGAGTTGGCATGCCCCGTAGATATGCTCCCGTCATGACCGGTATTCATAGCCGTCAGCATATCAATCGCCGCCTCATCCCGGATCTCGCCGATGATTACTCTGTCCGGCCGCATCCGAAGACTGGTTTTTATCAGATCACGGATCGTAATCTGATTATTGCCTTCCACATTGACATTTCTCGCTTCCAGCCGTACCAGATTGGGAATATTCCGAATCTGAAGTTCGGCGGAATCCTCAATGGTTATTACCCGTTCGTCCTCCGGAATATATTCCGCCAGCGCATTGAGAAACGTTGTTTTTCCGGCTCCCGTTCCGCCGGAAATAAAAAGGTTGTACCCCGCCTTTACCAAAGTTCCGAGAAAATCAGCAGTATCCTTATCAATCGTTTCCATTTCGATCAGCCGCTTCATACTAAGCGCTTCTTTTGGAAACTTCCGCACCGTAACCGCCGGACCGTTCTTTGCGATCATGCCAAGAACAATATTAACTCTGGAACCATCCGGCAGTACGCAATCCATGATCGGGCGCGTCTCATTTACGATCCGGTTGGCATCAGCCGCAATCTGCTGGATAACGGAATACAGTTTTTCCCTGCTTTCGAACTGTTCCCTTATTTTCCTCAACCGTCCGTCTTCTTCCACGAAAATATTTCCGGCGCCGTTTATCATGATTTCCGTGATGTTCTCCTCTTCCAGAAGTTCCGTCAGAATATCCAGCTTCCGGATCGCATGAAAGATTTCTTTTTTGAACCGCAGCTTATCCTTTAACGGTATATAATACCTGTCGGATTCCCGAAGAATACACCGGTCAATCGCTGCGTTTACATCTTCATCCTCCAGATGTCCGGAAAGCTCCAGTTCCTGCATAACCTTCGTTTTAAGGGTTTCCCGATCAAACGCCTTACTTTTAGTCTCCTCCATGCTTTACCTTCCATATCGCCCGTATCATTTCCGGTGAATCGTAATCCGCTTCCGGAACTCCCACTTTTACTATTTTGGATAATATACCTCTGTAACCCATATCCCGCATCATGCGCTCAAATCTTTGAATCTTATTTCGGGATATTTCATCCGGAAGCACCGGCATATAAATCTGCTCAAAACAGGAGAGAATTTCATAATCCTCCATAGCAGAGCAGCCGAGATCATAAACAATCGTCGTGCATATGCCGCTCTGGTACAGGATTTCATTCAGCCATTCAATATCATCCTTTGAGATTTCCCTCATATCAAAATAGGTTCCCGCCGCCTGCAGCATTTTAATATGATCAAAGGTATGAATCCTGTCTGCTAATATCTCCTCAATATCAGACATACGCTGCTTGATCTGATACAGGATTCCCGATGCTTCCGTCTCCACACTCAGTCCGGAATAATCTTCCATTCCTACATATAAACCGCCCCTCACTTCATCCGAAGCCGCCAAAGCTTTCGCGAAATTTGTTTTGCCGCATCGACCCAGCGGCGAAAAAACACATAAGCAGCTGGAAATCTTCGAAGGATTTTCAGTAAAAGGAGCAAGTTTACCAAAAAGTTCCCTGCTGATCGTCCGGATATCCTGATACTTAAAGATCCCGTCTGGCTCCTCTCCCCGATATTCCAAAAGAGGAACACATCTTACATCTTTAAAAAATTTCATGCCTTCCGATTCCGTACAGCCGGAAGTATCATCCGTAAGCAGAACATCCAGTTCTTTATGTTTCAGATAATCTTCCACTGCCTGCATTTTCGTAAAAGCAGAGACATTCAGATGTAATTCCTTTTCTGTGTTCAGGTATTCCGTAACATTGACTGCATATCCTGCGTCTTTGTCGCAGATTCCGACGTTATGTATCCGCATATCCGACTTCCTTCCTTTATTCTGCAGGTGAGTGTATAACTAAAATATCATTCATCATGCGTATTGTAAATTATTATTATGTTTGTTTTTGTTGCGCAATATATTGTTGCAATTTTTCCGCTTTTATAGCAAATAAAAAGAGCAGAAAGACAGGTGCTACAATTCGCACACAATCTTTCTGCTCTTAATTTCGTAATATTAGTTTACATAATTCAGTTTTTTATGAAATATGCACAATGAACTTTGTGACTATTCATCCTTCTTATCAATATACTTATTCAAGGTTTCGACAACCGTATTTAAGTTATACGGTTTTGCAATATAATCATCCAGCTTATTCTCCAGAATACGTTCCTTGTCGCCGAACATCGCCCTTGCGGTTACTGCTATGATCGGAAGCCTCTTTCTATGCTCCTTCAGCTCGATCTCACGTATTTCCTGCGTTGCTGCTATACCGTCCATAATTGGCATCTGCACATCGAACAAAGCTGCGTCATAGGACTTCTGTTTGAAAAGCTCGATCGCTTTCTCGCCGTTTTCAGCAATATCATAGGAGAAACCTGCCATACCCAAAAGCTTTCCGATTACCTGCTGGTTGACCGGCTCATCCTCCGCAACGAGAATTCTTGCATTCTTACCGTTTGCATTGATGGAGAATACGGCTGCCGACTCCTGATCCTTTTCTTCTTTCTTCTCCGCCTCGGCTGCTTTTACGATCTTCAGCGGGATTTCTGCGATAAAGGTGGAGCCTACGCCTTCTTTACTCTGTACGGAAATATTTCCGTTCATCAATTCCACTATCTGTTTCGAAATAACGAGTCCCAAACCGGAACCGCCGTATTTTCTGGTATCTGATGAATCCACCTGAGAGAAGCGGATAAAGAGTTTGCCCATGTTGGCTTCTGAAATACCGATACCGGAATCGGCGACTGCCATCCGTATCCGGATCTGCTCCATGGAATCGTCCATAACTGCGATCTTTACACGAACGCCGCCTTCCGAAGTAAATTTGATTGCATTGGAAACCAGACAATTCAGTACCTGCTGGATCCTCTGTCCGTCGCCTTTTACGAGTTTCGGAATGTTATTGCCAAAGGAAACATCCAGCGTAATGCCTTTATTTGTGGCAGCCGGTACCTGTGCCGCAACTGTTTCTTCAATTGCTGCACGCACGTCAAAGATTTCTTCTTTGATCTTATATTTTCCTGCTTCCAGCTTGCTGATATCCAGAATATCGTTGATAAGACGGAGCAGATTATCCGCACAGTTCTTCGCCGTAACCAGATTATCTCTGTAATCTGCCTGCAGATCGTCCGCCATCAAAGTAAGCTGAAGCATACCGAGGATTCCGTTGATCGGAGTACGGATCTCGTGGCTCATATTGGCAAGGAATTCCGCCTGCGTCTTATATGCGGCATTCGCTGCTTCGATTGCCTTGGACAGTTCGTTCTCCGTCTCTTTCTGTGCAGTCACATCAATAACAACCATGTTTATGTAATCGGCTTCCGACTTATACATAACCGTATTAAACGTTTTGCCGAGCTTCTCCATGGTGATTTCCACATCCATCAGGTCGCCCTGCTTCGTACCGGAGGTGTTATACGCATTGAACCATGCGTTGATATCCTGAAGGACTTCAATCTTACTCTCTCCGAGGATCTTATCCTGATAATCCGATTGATCCAGATTAAAATAGGAGCAAAATGTTTCATTCGCATCTACCATGCTGTAATTCATAACCGTACCGGTTGGATCTGAAATGATCTTTGCCTGTGCAAATCCGATCGGAAGATTCATAAACAGCTTCCGGTATTTATCGTTCTTCGCGACGCCCTTGTCTTCGCCTAATACGGCGTACAGAACAAATACTACTACCGCAACCTGTAGAACGAGCAGAATGATCCCTACAACCGTATTGCCTGCCAGAACGCCCACAAGTCCGAGTACGGCTTCCACGACTGCCGTTATTACTGCCAGCTTCTGCCATTCCATTTCTTTTAGTTTTTCCATATATACACCCCTATTCATAATATTAGCAATTCATAATGACTTTTTCCCTGTCACCCTAGAATTAATATTACTATATTTATATTATTCGGTCAATCCAATTATTGTTCATTTGATACATTTTCAGACTTTTTTTTGTTGATTATTACGAAAAACAGCACCCATGAAATCACCGATACCAGCATACCGGTTTTCAGTCCCGGTGGGAAATATTTCATTTCAATTTGATGGTTTCCGGCGGTCAGCGGAACTCCGATAAAAGCGTCCCCGACCTTTTCCGCAGCCGTCTTTTTTCCGTCCACCAGAACTGTCCAGCCCTTATCATACGGAATGGAGGTAAACATCATCATATCCTTTTCCGGCGAAATGCTTCCTGCCAGATATCCGTCTTCAAATGTTTCCACTGTCATCTTGTTCCGGTCCCAAAGTTCATAAGCGGTCAGGAAATTCTCCATATCAAATGTGGAAAGGTACATGCTTACCGTTCCGTTCTTTGAATATGAGGACGAGAAATTAATTTCAATGGAAACAGAATCTCCCTCCTTCAGATTTCCGAGCCGGAAAAGCTGCATCTGGTACCGGTCGTAGGCTTTTTGTTCCCCATTCACATAAAAACGGAGCTTCTCCATACTGTTTCCACGACAGTTCAGATAATAGTCCCCGTCCGCCGGAATCGTAAATGCCGCATTTATTTTCATCCGTTTATCCGAGGAAGCGCTATAGTTTATCGACTGCGGATTATCCTCCTGAACAACAGCCGTACCGTCTACACCGGTCACTGTCAGATCAACCGGAATATGGGTAAACACCGGATTGCCGCCCGCCGCATATTCTACAAAATGATTCTGGCAGTCTTCCGCACGCCCGTCATCGATATCCCAGTCCAGAATTGTATTTTCAACGCCAAAAGCGATCGGCAGCACATACTGATTCTCATACACCGTAACGCCATTTTCCTCCAGACATACACGATGTCCCTCCTGTTCCGGATAAAAATCGTCCTCCTTGGCATATACAAACCGCACGCCGAGAATTGCGTCCGTAAGCGGAGTCGCCCCCAGATACAGGTATTCGTTCGCTCCGGTATAAAAGCCCAGCCGTCCCATGATGGTTACAACATCGCCCTGCACTGTAGAACAGAAAGTGCCGACGCTTTTCATATTATTCAGGGTCGCTTCATCCAGCATCAGGGAATCCACCATGTCTTCCCGATAAAACGTATAATCTTTTTCTTTTGCATAATCTGCTATCGTTTCCACAGACTGTTTCATCCGGTCTACATCAGCCAGATAATATGCTCCGTCCGAAGCACCTACCGAACGAAAACCGAATGCCGCCGAAACGAGTATTTCCGTCAAAAAGAGCAGACTTAATATTCCCGCTGTCAGACGGTAATTCTTCTTTATCAGATTCCGGACAATGATAAAAACAGCATACAAAATAAATAGTCCGCCGGACAGACTGAGCACAAGCCATTCCGGATACTTTCCACTCAGCGTTGTTTCATGCCGCAACAGGAACAAAAAGGCAAGCGAAAAGAACATACCGGACAGCACATACGCGGAATTTATAGTCCGGAGCCGCATGACTGCTTCATATGCCATCAGGAGAAGCACAAAGATATAAACAAAAACAAACCGGTTCGGGATTCCATACTGATCATGGAAACCATGCCAGATAAAGTTCAAAGTTGTGGCGTTCATACTGACTACAAGCAACGCAAGCAGAAGAAGCTTCCGCAATTTTTCAGCCAGTTTGATCCGTTCGGAAAAGAAATAAAGAACAAAGAGCAGAATGGTAAACATTCCGCAGTATAGATTTGCACCGCCGTCAAAGGTCTGGTTCTTGATCGGCTGTGTCAGGATCAAATGCTGCTTTAAGATCGCGAATATGTTTCCGTACCAGTCCCATTTCGGAATATCTGCCTTTGCCGACGCAGTTGTCATAATACCTAGATATGCCGTGAGCAGGGAAAACGCCGCCATTCCGGCAGAAAGCAGAGAAAAACCTGCAAATTTCAACCCGTCCGTAAAAAACTTTTTAACCGTTCCATGACCGGAGGCAAGAAACCAGAGGATCAGAAACAGACAAATGATAAACGCTATATAATAATTACAGAACAGGCAGTAAAAGAGAGAAAGACAGTAAAGCTTCCCGCCCTTTCCGTTCATCAGACGCTCAAAGCCAAGTATGACAAGCGGCAGCATCAGAATACAGTCCATCCACATGATGTTCCAGAAATAACCGATGATAAAGTTATTCAGCGCATATGCGACAGCAAATACGGTGATAAAATAATTATTCTTAATCCGGTTTCCTCTTCTGGAAAGAAAATAACCGAAAGTTGCGGCGGAAGCTACGATCTTTAGAGCCGCAATTATTGCCATGACCGTTTGTATGCTGTGACGTTTTACTAAAACGATCAGAAGATTGATCGGAGAGGCCATGTAATAAAGAAGCAGAGATTGAAAGTTTACTCCCAAACCTACATTCCACGTATAAAACAGGCTTCCTTCATTTTTCAGTTTATTCTGGTAATCCGAGAAAAACGGCAGATACTGGTGAATACTGTCCACCATATTAAAGGTATTTTTGCCAAACGGCGCGACGTCGCCGAGGATCATTACAAACAACATGAACACAAAACAGATGAGAGCCGCAATCATCCATGACCAGTTCCTCTCAAGCGTCTTACGGAGATCCCGTTTTGCTCCTGTAAATACAAAGACCTTACTGAACACATAATTCATAACAACAACTACGAACTGCACCGCAATCTTGGAGAAAACCTCGTTCAGGCGGAAACTGTCGCACAGTAAAGAAAAGCCGAGGACTTCCACGACCATTGATAAAATCCTTGCTCCCACAAAGGACGTACATTCCACGAAAAGCGCGGAAGCGCTGTCCACATGTATACGGAACACAAAATATTTATTTATGACATATGCAAATATGATTGCGAAAATGATCGCAATCACATTGCATATATTTCTGTCAATTTCAGTAAAGGTTCTGAGCAGGAAGAAGGACACAATATTCACCAGTGTCGTACATCCTCCTGCAAACAGATACCTGATTTGTTCGTTGCCGTAAAGCTTTGTCAGTAAGGTTTTCATTTCAATCCTTCATTTTATTTATAAGCCGAGAGCAGATAAATGAGCGGCGAGTTCCAGTAAACCGTGATTTCGTTGCAGGAATAGCTCTGCGCATTATCCACATAGCATTGTGCCGGAGCGGAATTTGCAAGTACAGCCTTTGCATAAGAATCCTCCAGCGCATTATCCGGTCCGCCTACCAGCATACCCGGCATGGTTTTGCCCAACGCCTGCGATGGTCTGTGATGCGTATTTACCGGAGATACCGTACCGTATCCGGTTACGAAACAGTAACCGACGCTGTTTGCACCGAAGAGGTAATCCAGCTGCCGTTTCGCAAGTTCGCTGTAAGTATCGCTTCCGCTCAGCTTATCAGCCATCAGAAGCAGCATACCGTTATTGGCAACGCTCATATTACTGCCCCACGGATAAGAAGTTCCCATTAACATATAATACTGGTCTTCTTCGGCAAAGCTGAGTACCAGATCTAACCGCTCGTCAAATTTTTCCTGACATTTTTCCCGTGTTTCCGGTGTAAGATCCGCATCAGACTTCAGCAGATCGTAGAAAGCATATGTTCCGACGGTTTCCCAGCCCTGTCCGGCTTTTACCTTTGCCGTCAGGTTTTCATCGATCGCCGTCTTATATTTCTCATCACCGGTTGCCAGATACAGTTCCGAGCATGCCCAGAATACTTCGTCCTTCGTACTCTTATCCGGATATTCACCGGTTACGATTTCTTCCGGATTGGTAAATCCTTCTTTATCATCAGAATCCGCTATATAATCCCATGCTTTTTCTGCCGCTGCCAGACATTTCTTTGCAAAATCCGGATCATACTCTGCATAGAGAACCGACGCCTTTGCCATAACCGCAGCGAAATCTCCGGTTGCGGTAGTGGAGATTGGAGCCAGATACAGCTGATCCGTTTCTTCCTCCGGCATTACCGTCTCAGGAAATACGAGACAGGTTACTTTGTGATATACGCCGCCGGTTGCGTCATCCTGCATCTTTAACATCCAATCCAGTTCATATTTTGCTTCATCCAGAAGGTCCGGAATATTGTTTCCGCTCTCCGGAATACCAAGGTCGTCATCTTCAACCCCGAAATCCTCATATGCAAGGAAAAGATCCTGAATGGTCTTTGCGCCGGAAACTGTATAACGTCCATAATCACCGGCGTCATGCCAGCCGCCGGACACGTCCTTCTTCTCATTGGTACCATAAACAACTGCTTCTCCCATATGACATGGTCCATGAGAGAAATCACCGCTGATCGCGCTGTCTAATTCGATTCCGCATCTCTGGTTATAAAGCATAATAACAATATCTTTATAAATATCTTCATATACGTCATCTGAAACAGTGAATTCATAGGTTTCATTATCACCGGAGACAATGTAATAAGTACCCGGCTCTGTCAGGGAAGAAAAATCTCCGTGTTTTACATTTGCATTTGTTGCCGCATCAAAAGCTGCTGCTTCATAAGTTCCTTCCAAGGCAACTTCGCCGGTATCTTTATTGATTACCTGGAATGAAGTATCTGCTTCGTCTGCCGATATGACGGTCTTTACATCCGTTGTCTTATATCCTACCTGACTTACGTTCACTTTCGGATTCTCCGGCAGAGCCTCGATTGTTTCCGCATTTGACGCGTCCTTTACTACCAGAGAAAGGTTGTCGATATATACTTTGTGTTTGCCCGGATCCGAAGCCATATTTTCCTGCTTACCCATGTTAAAGCAGAGTCTCGGCGCAGGATCGGAATCTTCCGTATGTTCAAAATCAAGGGTAACATGACTTGTCTCAGGTCCGACCTCGATCACATCCCCGACATAGGCGTGATAATCGCCGCCGTTGATCTGAAGACGCCATTCCAACGTCCGTTCAATATCACAGGATATATCAAAAGAATATGTATAAACACAGCCTTTACTGAGGGCGAATCCGTCCATGTATACCTGATTTGCATAATCCAGCATGCCGCAGCTTGCGATATCCACAACAAGCTGCCCGTCCTCCACTGCCATGGTGAAGTTTCCTCCGTTGCTGTATTCCGTAAATCCATGTCTGTCTCCGTCGTCAAAATTGATATCGAAGATGACCTGTCCATCCTCCAGCTTCTGCTGCTCGGTGCTTTCTTCCGAAGCTTCCTCCGACGGTTCCTCGGTTTCCGATGCGTCATTCTGTGTCGCAACCGGTTCGGTTGTTTCTTCAGACGGTGTTTCTTTTTTTCCGCCGCATCCGGCCATGGAGCATACCATTGCCGCCGCCAGCACAACTGCCGTCAATTTCTTAAATCTTACCATATTCCTTTCTCCTTTACTTCTTTCTTTATCACCCTGCACATACTGTAACGTCAGACAGTATGTTTATCGATATAACGAATCACTTCTTCAAACTGCATATCCCCGCCGAAAATGGAAAGCGCGCTTCCGATCGTGACATCCAGCCTGCCATGCCCCAGTTTTCGAAGCTGCTCCAGATCGGAAAATGAAGAAACGCCCCCTGCATAAGTAACCGGAATCCGGCCCCAGTTTCCCAGAAGCGCCGCCAGTTCCGTCTCAATACCGGATACCTTTCCCTCTGCATCCACTGCATGGATCAGATATTCATCCGCATAATCCATAAGAGCGGTCAGGGTTTCCTCCGTAACTTCTGTTTCCGTAAATTTCTGCCAGCGGTCCGTTACAATAAAATAACGCCCGTCCTTCTTCCGGCAGCTAAGATCCAGAACCAGATGTTCTTTTCCGACTGCATCCCTCAATGCCTCCAGCCGGTCATAATCGATATGCCCGTCACGAAATACATAAGAAGTGACAATTACATGGGAAGCTCCGCTCCGGATAAACCGCTTCGCATTTTCAGCCGTTATTCCTCCGCCGATCATCAATCCTCCGGGATATATGGAAAGTGCAAGTTCCGCCTGCCTTACATCTTCTTCATAATAAGGACTGTCCGCCGGATTCAGAAGAATGATGTGCCCTCCGGATAAATCATAGGACTTATAAAGCCGGGCATAAAATCCGGCGTCACATTTGGAAACATAATTCTCCAATGCCTGCGAGCCTTGATCGTTCAGGCTCCCTCCCACAATCTGCTTTACTTTTCCGTTATGTATGTCAATGCAAGGACGAAATCTCATGCCTTACTCCTTCCGGTACATAAATGCAGTTTTTTCTTACCAGAACATATTACCACATCATTTTGATTTTGTGAATATATCATTCCATTCTTTACGCACCGATTTGGTTATGATATAATCGTTTAGAGTATTTTTAGATAAAAAGAAAGAGGAAAACAAATGATTGATATGGGATTAAAACAGGATATCAACGACTGCCTGCTCTATGCCGATGCTATCAGCAGTCAGGAATATCAGGCTTCCGGACGCTTATCTGTTCGTGAGATCCTGAAATTCGACTTCCTACAGTTTCTTGGATTTCTCTATGAGTCCGACGGCTCCGACGGCAGGGCGGAGGTTGATTTCATATGGGATTATTTGGGCGTCCATATGACAGTGGATCAATTTATACGGTTCCGCTATGACCGCTGCTTAACCCCGCAATTCATTAATACGGTTCCCCGTTCCCTTACATATTTCGTAAAATCCGATCTGTCAGGACATGCAAGAAGAACCACGCAGGGGTTCTCACGTTCCCGGTATGTGGTTTCCGTCTTTGCTTCGCTTGGAAGGGAATTTATCTCCGTCAACGGCTCTCATGTGACAGAGGTCAGCAATCTTTCCAATTATACGATCATGCTGGAAAACTACCTGAAAGAATTTTCACTCTATCAGTCCGGAACGCCGAACGAGGAAATCACCATCAGTAAATTATCAAATATCAAAAAAACAGCGGGAAAAGCGTTTACACCGCAGCAAAATACCACAAACCCTGCTGCCAAAAAAACAGATACTGCCGGAAATTCCGCTCCGAAAGAGGAAGAAAAAACAACCGAACAGCTTCTGGAAGAATTAAATGATCTGACAGGTCTGGAAACGGTAAAACAGGATATCACCAATCTCATTAACCTTCTGAAAGTAAAAAAGCTCCGGGAGGACCGGGGTATGAAACAGCCGAGCATTTCCCTGCATCTGGTTTTTTCCGGAAATCCGGGTACCGGTAAAACAACAGTTGCCCGCCTTCTGGCAAAGATCTATAAACAGCTTGGCATTACAAAAACCGGACAGCTTGTGGAAGTGGACCGCTCCGGTCTTGTGGAGGGTTATGTAGGTCAGACGGCTACCAAAACCATGTCTGTAATTGAGAGCGCTCTGGGCGGTATTCTCTTCATCGACGAGGCTTATACCCTGACAGCAAATAAAGGGGAAAAAGATTTCGGACAGGAAGCGGTAGACACGCTCCTCAAGGCTATGGAAGACCATCGGGACAATCTGATCGTCATCGTTGCCGGATATACAGATCTGATGGAAGAATTTATCAATTCCAATCCGGGCTTAAAATCCAGATTCAACAAATATATCTTCTTTCAGGATTATACCGGAAGCCAGCTTCTGGAAATCTTCCTGTCCTTCTGCGAAAAGCAGGAGTATGTGCTGGACGACGAAGCAAAGAAGTTCGCCGGCGATTATCTGGATCAGCTTGCGAAGCGTCATGATGAGAACTTTGCAAATGCCAGAGAAGTCCGGAATTACATGGAGCGCTGCATTTCCAGACAGGCTACCCGCATTGTAGACATCAAAAACATAGACGACGCCACGATCCGTACCTTCACGCTGGCGGACGTTCAGGAATAAGTATCTATTCTTCCGTTGCATCCTTAAACGGAACACTTGTATTTCCCGGTGCCGGACTGCCTTTTTCTACCAGAACGATTTCTATAGCTTCCAGACGTTTTGCATATCCGGCGCTTCCTGCCGGTTCACCGTTTGCTGCCCAATCCATCCAGCCGAAGGATTGAACATGAACGCGGTAATAAATATCATAGTTTTCTTCCATTTCTCCGGTCAGACGGATCCGAATGGCTTCCAGACGTTTGGCTTCTCCTTCTGTTCCGGATATTGCGCCGTCCTCATTCCATTCCGATTCCCATCCATAGGTCTGAACGTGAGAAAGATACTCAACGCTGCCGGATACCGGCTGATTCATAAGCTTAATAGAGACTGCCTCCATCCGCTTTGCTTCGCCCTCAGTTCCCGACTTAATTCCGTTACCGCTCCAAGGCTTCCAGCCGTAGGTCTGCACATGCGTCTTGTAATTAACGCCTGCCTGATAAACATCTGTATCTGTTTCTGCTGCGCAATAGCCTTCTTCTGTCATCTGGTCCGACCGTTCCGGCGGTGTCTTTCCTTTTTTTATCACTAAGATTTCGATTCCTTCCAGACGTTTTGCATATCCGGCGGTTCCTGCCGGTTCACCGTTTTTCACCCAGCCCATCCAGCCATAAGTTTCAGCATGAACTCTGTAGCAGACATCATATAAATCTTTATCTTGTCCTGTGAGTTCAATCCGAATCGCTTCCAGACGTTTTGCCTCACCCTCTGTACCGGACATTTCTCCGTCCATACTCCAAGGCTGCCAGCCATAAGTCTGCACATGCGTCGTATAGCGGATTCCTACTTTGTCATTTCCGGAAACTTTTATTTCGATACCTTCCAAACGTTTCTTCTCACCGGTGGTTCCCGCCATTTCGCCGTCTTCCACAAAGTCCAGCCAGCCTTTACTCTGCACATGGGTACGGTAAGAAACAGAAACAATTGCCAGATCGTCTTCCGGATCGTAACCGGAATAATCATCATCCGTCTCAGGATCCCCGATTGGATCTGTTACAGTTACCTGTTCCGGAAGCAGATAAACATATCCCTGAAAACTATATCCGGAAGCATAGTCAGAACCGTCGCCTTTTATAGTCTTGGTCCGATAATGCACCTTTTTACTGGAGGAGGCTTCGGATATCAGGACCGTTCCGTCATCATTAATCTGTTCCACAACCGCTACGTGACCGGCTCCATGACCGGACCAGCAGGCAATGGCGCCTAACCGGGGAGTCGAACCATATTCATAACAATTATTTTCAATATTATATGTATAAAAGGTACAGGCATTGTACCGGCTTAATTTCGGTGCGCCCACCTTCTCACCGTATGCCGTAACCAGAATCTCATATGCTCTTCCGTATGCATACGCCGTACAGTTCGGCATACCAAAACCAAATTTTTCAAACAGGTTATACTCGCCGTCATAATAGTATTTATTATCCATTGCCGGTGCTTCCAGACGCGGGGCAAATACGACGTTCCCAGATCCTGTCTGCGAGTCGGTTTCTGCTGCCCTTGCTTCTATCCCAAGATTTCCTAATATCATAAATACGGCAAGCGCCGTCACCAGTATTTTTCGGAATGAATGCTGCTTCATTTTTATCCTCCGTATCTTATTTCTTTTTTATGACAAATATATTACAATTTTGTTACATACATGTCAACCCCTAATTTTTTCTCTTTACACGGAATTCTTTTCCCTTTACACGAAATGTCAGAGCCATCATCAACAGTAGAAATAAACCTCCCGCGAAGCTTTTCACTCAGCGGGAGGTTTGTCACATTTTATGAAATTAAATAATTCTTATACAAGACTATGAATCATTTCCTGTACCTTTTCGCCAAACGAACGGGAAAGTTCTTTGGACTCTTCCATTGTTTTACCCTTCACTCCGAAGTAGAATTTAATCTTCGGCTCTGTTCCGGACGGACGAACGCAAAGCCATGTATCGTCGGTCAGCTCATAATAAAGAACATTGGATTTTGGAAGTCCGGTCGGAGTAACCGCGCCTGTCTTCTTATCCAGAACAGTGTCCGCGCTGTAATCTCTGATCTTTAAAACATCATAGCCGGCGATCTGATCCGGTTTCATTTCCCGAAGTTTCTTCATAACTGACTGAATCTTCTCCAGACCATCCAGACCTTTCATGGTGATTGTAATAATATCATCGATCCAGTAACCGTACCGCTCATACATATCATTCATAGCGTCCCATAAAGTCTTGCCTAATGACTTATAATAAGCGGCCGCTTCGCAGAGCGCCATGGTTGCGACGATAGCGTCCTTATCTCTGGCGTGTGTTCCGATCAGACAGCCGTAGCTCTCTTCAAATCCGAAAAGATAGGTTCCCACTCCCGAAGTCTCATATTCCAGTATCTTCCTGCCGATAAACTTAAATCCGGTCAGACATTCTTCCATCTTTACGCCGTAATAATCCGCTACGCATGCGGCGAGATTGGTTGTAACGATTGTTTTAATCAGACGTCCGTCCGCCGGAAGTCCTTTCGTTGCTTTGATCTGACTGATCTCATATTCTGCAAGCAGGCTTCCGGACATATTTCCGGTCAGGCACATATATTCTCCTGTCTTGGCGTCTTTTACATAAACGCCCAGACGGTCCGCATCCGGATCGGTTGCCAGAACCAGATCCGCATCCTTTTCCTTCGCCAGTGCAAGAGCGAGGGTAAACGCTTCTTTTGCTTCCGGATTCGGATAAGATACCGTCGGGAACTCGCCGTCCGGAAGTTCCTGTTCCGGAACCACATAGACATTTTCAAATCCAAGCTCTGCCAGAATTCTGCGAGCCGGAATATTTCCGGTGCCATGCAGCGGGGAGTAAACAATCTTTAACTCTTTGCCGTATTTCTCGATACACTCCGGATGAAGAACCAGTTTCTTCAATTCTGAAATATAAGCGTCGTCTACATTCTTGCCAATAATTTCGTACAGTCCTTTTTCCTTTGCTTCCTCCATGGAAATGGTCTTTGCTTCCTCTACCCGGAGTTTCTTGACCTCGTCCATGATTCCGGTATCGTTTGGCGGCGTAATCTGCGCGCCGTCTTCCCAATAAACTTTATATCCGTTATATTCCGGCGGATTGTGGCTTGCCGTAATATTAATACCTGCTATACATCCGAGATAGCGTACTGCAAAAGAAAGCTCCGGCGTCGGGCGTAAGGACTCAAAGCGGTAAGCCTTAATACCGTTTGCCGCAAGACATAAAGCGGCAACGTCTGCGAACTCCGGCGAACATCTTCTGGAATCAAAAGCGATCGCAACGCCTTTTGACTGCCCGCCTTTCTTTATAATATAATTGGCAAGTCCCTGCGTCGCCTTTGCAACTACGTAATTATTCATGCGGTTAATTCCCGCACCGATGATTCCCCGAAGACCTGCCGTTCCAAATTCCAGATCCGCATAGAAGCGTTCTTTGATCTCATTTTCATTGTCTTTGATCGCCAGCAGTTCTTTTTTTGTCTCTTCGCTGAAGAAAGGATCCGTGATCCACTCTTCATAAACTTTCTTGTAATCCATACGTCACCCTCCTGACTTTTCTTTGTATCGTATTTCTTGTTATGTGTATGAGCCAATTATTTCCTGCGCTATGGATAATTATACATGATTCCACCCTAAATGTGAAGTGAATAATAGTCCCGAAATTGAAAAATCGTATTTGTTTTTTTTGATTCATCAGCTATGACTTTATCCAGTTTTTCCACCAGTTTCGGCGGGATCCAGCTTTTGGACGCATTCATATACTGATTGCTGATCTTATAGAACTTTTCCGGAAATTCCAGCAGAATATAAATATATTCCAGATCCTTATCCGTAAGCGGAATCCGGGAATTGTATTCCTCGATGATAAGCTGTAGGATCCGGAAATTATATTTATTCTTCTCCAGAGCTTTCCGCAGATAATGATAGAGGTCGGCAAGCTGGTTTCCGGCATAAAATTTATCAAAATTGATGGTGGCAAGAGAGTTTTCTGTTTTCAGGACGCTGTGATGGTCGTAAGCTCCATGACAGTACCCCAGACGAAGCGTTTCCTCTCCTTCTATACACCTCTGATAATCCTCTTCACATTTCTGCCCGCAGGAAAAAAAATAATCAAAATGATCAAGGTAAGTAAGTTCAAAACTCCGGAGCCGGTTCTTCTGCATAAAATTCCGAACCCGCTTCAATTCCCGGTTTTTCCTCGCAAAATCACAGACATTCCGGACTTTGACCTGTTCCGGATTATTTTCATACACGCGTTTTGCCGTCTTATGAAACTCTGCAAGATTTCGAACCGCTTCTTTTAAATCTTCATTTGCCGTAATCCCCATTTCTCTGCCTTCGAAAAATTCCCGCAGCACATAGGGATTCTGATATCTGTCATATGTAACCAATTCACCGTCCCGGTTTGGAATACATCTGTCTATCCGGGGAAATCCCGCTTCGCATAGCTCCTCCTTAAACAGGTACTCGGATTTCAAACGGCTCTCCGATTCTGTCAGAGGTCGCAGTTGTCTTATGCCCTGATCCGTTTTCAAAATAACGGCTCCCCGTCCTCTCGTGTTCTGCAATACTTCCATGTCATATTCCCTAAATACTTCGGACATTTTATCAGACAAAGCGATCCCCTCCAAAACATCGTTCTCATTTATCTTATGTTTCAGAGGGGGTTCTTATTCCATATAAATCAGTTTTTGGGCAGAAAGCGTAAGCATTTCTCTTGTATTCATGTTTGGATCATCCAGCACCTGCTCCAGAAGTTCGTTTAAAATTCTTCCTATCTCAGGTCCCGGCATTACGCCCAGTTCCATCAGGTCTTTTCCGTTTATGGCAAGTTCTTTTACGGAAAGGCACTGTTTTTCTTCCAGAATCTTTTGGTACATTTCCTGCATCAACCGGATATTTTCTTCTTTCCGTTCCCGGTTATATGTGCTTTGTCCCAGCATATCGGCGCGTCTGAGAACGATCAGCGGTTCAAAGTATTCCAATCCCATTTTGCTCATGGTTCTGCGGAAGCTTTTCATCGTCATCTTGTCATTCCCGATTCCGTAGTCATGCCAGTAGACCAGCTTCTTCACATCATGGATGGTACGATTGTCCATCTTCAATCTATGCAGCACCTGAGCTGCGATCCGTTCGCTTGCCACATTATGATGCCGGAAATGTTCCGTTCCGTCTTCGTCGACCGTCTTTGTCTCCGGCTTTCCTGCGTCATGCAGAAGCGCAGCATAGCGAAAAACAGGCTCCGGCGGAACATTTGCAAGCACCTTCAATGTATGATGTCCCACATCATAGAGGTGATGAGGATTATTCTGCGTCGTTTCCATCATCCGGTCAAATTCCGGCAGGATAACTGCGGTTATGCCCAATCGGTAAGCGTCCTCCAGTTTATCCGTATGCTCCGAAATAAGCAGTTTCGTAAGTTCTGCCTGAATACGTTCCGCGCTGATCTCCCGCAGAAAAGAAGTTTTTTTTGTCATGGCTTCTTCTGTCTTTTCTTCAATGACGAAACCAAGCTGGGCGGCAAAACGGACTGCCCGCAATATCCTGAGAGCGTCTTCATCAAACCGGTCGTCCGGATTTCCTACGCAGCGAATGATCCCGTCATTAAGATCTTTCTGACCGCCGAACAGATCTACAATTCCCGTTTTTTCATTGTACGCCATAGCGTTAATAGTAAAATCCCGACGTTTCAGGTCCTCTTCGAGACTTCTGGTAAAAGTAACCTGTTCCGGTCTTCTATGATCTTTATACTCGCCGTCTACCCGATACGTCGTAATCTCATAAGCTGTGTTTTTTATCAGGACCGTTACCGTACCATGCTGGATGCCCGTATCAATGGTCCGCCGAAAGATTCCCTTCACTTCTTCCGGCAGGGCGGATGTGGTAATATCCCAGTCATGGGGCGTTTTGCCGAGAATGGCGTCTCTCACGCAGCCGCCTACGATATAGGCTTCAAACCCGTTTTGATTCAGTTTATGAATGATCGTTTCTACCGCTTCCGGAACCGGAATCTTCATATATCTCACCTACTAATAGGCTCTTCCAAAATAAAGCATTGCCTTGGCAGGCTTTCCGCAATGGACACAGACGCGTCCCAGCTGTTCCTGCACAAACGGCATACATCTGGTGGTTGCACCTGTCTCGTCCTTGATCTGTGTCTCACATGCTTCTTCTCCGCACCACATTGCTTTGATAAAGCCTTGTTTTGTCTCAATGATATTTTTAAATTCATCCCAATTTTCTGCAACATGGGTATTTTCATCTCTGTGTTTCTTTGCTTTCTCAAACATATCGCTCTGAATCGTTTCAAGAAGCGCAGGGATCACTGTTTCCAGTTCATCCAAAGAAACCGTTGTCTTCTCGCCGGTATCTCTTCGTACCACGATTGCCTGATTATTCTCGATATCCCTCGGACCGACTTCAATCCGTACCGGTATTCCCCGCATTTCCTGCTCCGCAAATTTGAATCCCGGACTCTTCTCGGAGGTATCTACCTTAATACGGACTTTTTCAGCCAGCTTTGAGCGGAGTTCTTCTGCCTTTTCCAGTACGCCTTCTTTCTGCTGCATGATCGGAACGATCATTACCTGAGTCGGTGCTACCTTTGGCGGAAGAACAAGGCCGCTGTCATCGCCATGCACCATGATAATGGCTCCGATCAGTCTCGTTGTCATACCCCATGAAGTCTGATAAATATACTGTAATTGGTTGTCCTTGTCTGTGTACTGGATTCCAAATGCCTTTGCAAATCCATTTCCGAAGTTGTGGCTCGTTCCGGACTGCAGGGCTTTTCCGTCATGCATAAGCGCCTCGATCGTATAGGTTGCCTCCGCACCGGCAAATTTTTCTTTGTCTGTTTTCTGACCGCGGATTACAGGTATTGCCAGTACTTCTTCACAGAAGTCTGCATAAATATTTAACATCTGTATCGTGCGCGCTTCTGCTTCCTCATAGGTGGCATGTGCGGTATGTCCCTCCTGCCACAGAAATTCTCTGGAACGCAGGAACGGCCGGGTTTCTTTCTCCCATCTCACAACGGAGCACCACTGGTTGTATACCTTTGGAAGATCCCGGTAAGACTCGATCTCTTTCTTATAAAAATCACAGAACAGTGTCTCGGAAGTAGGTCTTACGCACAGCTTCTCCTGAAGCGGGCTTAAACCGCCCTGTGTCACCCATGCGACTTCCGGCGCAAATCCTTCCACATGATCCTTTTCTTTCTGCAGAAGGCTTTCCGGAATAAACATCGGAAGATAAACGTTCTCCACGCCGGCAGCCTTAAACCGGTCGTCCAGCTGTCTCTGAATCAGTTCCCAGATGGCATACCCCGCCGGCTTTATCACCATACAGCCTTTGACGCTCGTATAATCCGTCAGTTCTGCTTTGATGACGACGTCTGTATACCACTGCGCGAAATCCTCCTCCATGGAAGTGATCGCTTCTACCATTTTCTTATCCTTTGCCATTTTTTTTTCCTCTCAATCTTCTATTTGTTTTTATTCTTCATCTAATTCAATCACATCGAACGCTTCGCCTTCCGGCTCTTTTTTTAAAATAATCCTCTCACCCGTTACGGGATGGGTAAATTCCAATCGGGAAGCATAAAGACCAATCTGCGCTTTCCCCTGCTTTTTTCCCCGAAACAGATGATTATATTTTGTATCGCCCCAGATACCTGCACCATGAGCCGCCATCTGAGCCCGGATCTGATGGTGACGTCCCGTTACCAGTTCGATCAATACATAGGTAAGCGGTCCTCCATCCGTTTCAAATTCATCCAGCACTTCATAATAAAGTACTGCCCGTTTTGCACCCTTTACGCCCTTCTTCACGACTCTTGTCAGATTCGTCTTCGTGTCGTGCAGGAGATAATCTACCATTTCACCTTCAAAATCCGGCAGCGTTCCGGTCAGCACCGCCTGATAATATTTCACCATATCCTGCGCCATGACCTGATCTGTGAGTTTTGCCGCAATTTCGCGGTTCTTTGCAAATAACATGATACCGCCTACCGGCCGGTCCAATCTGTGAATTGCCGCTATGTAGGGTTCTTCATCCGTATCCCCCCGGTCATACAGATAATTTTTTAAAATGCTTATCATGTCTTCATCATTTGATTTTGTTCCCTGTGCGGGCATTCCCGCCGGCTTCACACAAGCGATCAGGGATTCATCTTCATAAAGAATTTCCGGTTTCATGGTTCCACCAACCTTACTCTGGTACAAATTTACCACAGTAGTATAGCATTAAATACTTATTCTGGGTAGATTATTTTTTAAATAACCTTCTTTTTTTGCTTTTCTGCAAGGCTCTGAGGCGTTCATCCAGCTTCCGGAAGCGCTCTTCCTCCCGTTCCTCCTGTTCCCGGAGCAGCATGTCCATCTGTTTTACGACTGTTTCCGTAACAACTGCTTTCACGGATTCTGTCAGGGTTTCCGTAAGAGCCGCCGCAACCGCCCGATTCAGAATTGCCTGCAGCTGTGCCAGCTTAAAGTCCACCACCTGTCCTCTGCGGCTTTCCTCTATCTCTCCCTCCCGCTTTACTACATATGATCGTTCCGGTCCTTCCTCCTGCCTGTCCTCTGTTTCCTCCTCATTTTCAGCCTGAGCGCCGCAGATTGTTCCCGCCGCTTCCTGAACCGCTTTTATCACTTCTGAATTCCCGATTTCTTTGGGACTGTCATTTTCCCCATTATCTTTTATTTCCATTAGCATTGTCCGGATTGCTTTTAATCCGATCCCGCCATCCTTCAGCCGTTTCACTTCTTTAAAAAGCGTTATATCCCTCTCCCGGTACAGGCGGTGCCCCAATTCATTTCTCTCAATTTTTATTCCCAATTCTTCTTCCCAGTAACGTAAAACATGGCTCTCAATCCCAACCAGCTTTGAAGTCTCCCGAATTGAATATGTACGCTTCGTTCCCTGCACGTCATCCATCATTTTTTCACTCCCATCTTAAAATACTGAAAACCGTCAAAATGGATTCAGTTCAACACTAGCATAGATATTCCGAAAAGACTTGTATTTTCGTCCGCAATTTCTGATTTCCTGTGACAAACTTCGGAAATCTCATAGACAAATTTCAGAAATCTCATAGATTTATATTGCCTGAATATGTAGAAAATGATAAAATCACAATATATTATATCGCCGTTTCGAAAACGGCAGTAAGGAGCGTGATTTTTTATGAAATGCCCAGTTTGCAATGCAGATATTGCGGACGGCTCTGCTTTCTGTACTGTTTGCGGTTCTCCGATCAGCCAGACCGGAAATCCGGCAGCCGCCGGACAGCAGCAATATAACCAGCCAGCCTACGGCGCACCCCAGCAGCCGGATTATGGTCAGTTCCAACAGCCATACGGTCAGCCTCAACAGCCTTATGCCCAGCCGCAGCAGCCTTATACCCAGCCAAATTATGGTTCTATGCCACAGTATAATTTCGGACATTATAAGAAACAGTTTAACATTGGCAATCATCTTTTCTGGATTGCCATCTTCATAACCGGTTTATCCGTATTTCTTAATTTCCTCACGATATCCATATTGGGTTACAGTGAGTCGATCTCATTATTTATGTCAGACGGAGAACTTCATGACGGCGTATTTGTCCTTATCCTTGCCGTTCTTGCGCTGATTTTTAATGCCTGCAAACTAAATACGGGAAATGTCATTGCTTCCGTTATTGAATTATTCCTGATGATATATGAAATCGGCAATGTTCAAAGCAGTTTAAAGAATGATCTGAGTGATTGGGCGGACTACACAAAGTTTGGTCCGGGATACTATCTCCTGATCATCGGCACTATCCTCATGCTTGCCACTTCCATATTAGGACTGATCTTACATATCAGCGCAAAATCCAAGCAAAACAGATAAGGCTATTTTACAGAAACTCATGAACGAATACGGGCTTTAGAAAATAAACGAAAGAGGCTGCCGCTTCACACGATTTTTTAAAATCGGTTAGCGACGGCCTCATCTATTTTATATTCTTTGTTCGATATTGTTAATATTTCCTCCTCAATTAAGGTCATATTCGAACCTCAATGCTATTCTTTTCGACATCACTGAAATGTTCCTGTTTAGAACTTCCTTTCTTATCATCAATCCTTTTTTACGTTTTCTATAAAAACTCCGAAACATGGGTATTTTTTTAACACCAAGCGTTTATTATTTTCTATTTCCACAAGTAGAACATCTTCACTTTTTTTAATTTCAAGTACATTATCAAAATGTCCTGCGAAAATAGTGTTATCGTTATAGCTGACAGAAATACCTATGTCTTTTTTATAGGTATCAACTGTCAAGGTCATTGAGAATTGGCGACTGTCCTTTATTGAATATATAAAGGTTGCTTCCCCCTCATCTCCAATAGAAATTGGTTCATTTTCAAAAAAATCCAACATATCTAAATCATCAAATTTAATAAACATTACAACGTCCTTCTAGATATAATCTTTCAAAAGTTTCCACAATTCATTATGGATATTTTGAAATGGTTCATTATTTATTCACCCCATTTTAGGATTTATATACAAATATCCACTCTATAGGTGCTGTCAATTCATCCCAATCCTCAACATCCTCTAATTCAAAGCATATTCCATCTAACCCAGATATTAAATATGTATCCCCATCATTTTCATATCCACCAAACTGCTGCACCACGTCTTGCATAGTTGCTCCTATACAAATAGATCGATAATTACCATGAAACCCTTTTGTAACACCAATTTGTTCTAACTCCCCATTCACTCCAAACCATAATTTGAAGTTTTCCATGGTGTATATACAAAAGCCGTCTTCTCTTTCCCATATTTTATATTTATCACCTAAATTGGAAATTACATCTTCTTTCTTTGAACCAATCAAATAATTACTAATTCTTATACCTGGTTCAATTTCACCACTAATAAGTTTCATTACTATTGTTTCCTTTCTATACCTCCCCGCTAAAAATCAAGACAATAACCGTGTCTGCCACTTATCGCAGTAATCCATATCCTTATGATTATTAACATCCAGAGCAGTATCTTTAATAAACAGGATTCCATTTTCAAATGAAGCCTGCGGATTTTCATGAATCATTCCGGCAATCTTTTCCTGCCCTATGGATTCTACCGTTTCTTTCGACCAATAATTTCCCCAGTGTATAGCAACAGGCAAATCGTTCTCCCATAACTTTCCATATTTACGGCTTATTTTTTTATTGGAAATGCAGCCCCAAAAGGGTTCATATTTAAGAACAAGATATTGAAACATCTCTCTTATCATTTCCGCATCCCTTTCCCCAAAAACATTTGTAGATACTGGCAGATTGATTATCAGCGTATTATAAAATTTTTTATTCTTTATCCCTGTTCTCATCTGAATCGCACAGGAATCATTTTCATTCATTGATGAAAAAAAGGAAATCGAATATCCTAAGTCATAAAACTTATGATCGTCTTCCTGATTCAGCCCTTTTTTCAGTCTCTCTCTGAAATGTTCCAAATCCCATGGAAACTCCTTTACATCTCTCAGATCACTTCCGGTCAGATAGTTTGGTCTGTAATTAACAGGATAGTTTTGTAAAATGTCCAGAACCTGAAAAGCTTCCTTTGCAATTTCATCAAAATCCTTATCTTTTTCTTCCGGTTTTTTCCATAATATAATTGAATGTCTTTGTATCATTTCTTCATCCTCGTTTCATTGCTTTGTATATAATAATTTCTTATTCAATCTGCATATACATTTCCGATAGCTGAATTAAATCAAGTCCTAACTTATCGTTATAATCCCACGAATCAATAATCATTCTGGGAAAGGCAAGTTTTAATCCTCTTTTATTCAGCGAACCTTTAAGTTCATTTAATATACTATTTAATTGATTAATATTCTTTGTTGATTTTCCTTTCTGGACTTTGATTATTTCTTCCTCAACCCTTCGCTGCAGTTCCAGATTAAAATTCATAAATTTTTCATTGCTTGACATATATTATATCCCCTCGCAATTAATTGCCTGCATCACGGAATCATCGGTTCCGAAACGGATTTTACGCTTCCAAATAGTCCATAAGAAATCCCTGTTTCATCTGAGCAACTTCGCAATCTTTCTTATAACACCTGATTAGCTGGTTCAAACAAACAAAAAGGTGGTTAAAAGACTGTATGTCCTTTATTGCCGCTGACAGCTTACCATCATATTCATTATATATCCACCAGTGACCTCCCTTATATTTTACCAACTGGTTCCCCAGAAATGCCGCTATTTCCAGCAATGTTTCCTGCGCTTGTTCCATATTAAGGTTCTGAATCTCCTTCATTTCCTTTTCTATGACCGTAAACCATATATTGATATCCGCTTCATTAAATCCTGTCACAGACACTCCGGTTCTTGCAATAAACCTCTCACATAGTTCGTCATGCCGCTCATATAGTCTTGTATTCATCTCATTGTGTAATGAATACCTTTCATGGAAAATGAGAAGAAAATCGTTCTTTATATCTACAACATTTATTTCTTTTAAATAACATCCAGCTATCCGATTTATGCAAGAATAATAATCCAGTTGTGACTGTATATCATTAACGGAGGTGAGTATATCTTCATCTTCAGAAACAGACCAGCTTCCGCCCATATATTTCACCAGCTGGCTGCCAAGAAATGCTGCTATTTCCAACAAAGGTTCTTCCGCCTGTTCCATAGTAAAACTTTGAAGATGATTGACTTCATTCTCTATAACAGAAAACCATGTGTTGATATTCGCTTCGTCAAATCCTGTCGCAGACAAACCGGTTCTATTGATAAAATGCTCACATAACTCGTCATGCTGCTCGTATAGTCTTTTATTTAATCGATTATGCAGTTCCTGTGTCCAGACAGATTCCTCCCTATTGCATATCTCATCTAATAGCTTTAACCCATAATTTTTTATATAAAAGCACATCTGGTTAAGAACGGTTACCAGTTCTTCCTCATTTCCATACGTCCAAAATCCTTTCATTTCACTGTTAGATTCCACTTCATCTATTTCGGAAGCCTGAATAACTCTGGTTCCCCATCTATCTACAGATATTTCAAAAAATAACATCCCGCCAAACCTGTATTTAGCTATATTCACTATCTGATCATACGATCCCCTTTTAACAAACTGCCAGCCTATGTCAGTCTTTTTATCATAGACGAAGCCTTCCTCTGCCAGCTGCTTACCAACTATATCTTTTATAATCTTACCGAGGTTCATTTTTATTACAGCTCCTTTCTTGTTACTTTTCGCACATAAATTATAGCATTTATGCATTATAACTTCAAATATAACCCACAAAGTACAAGTCTGAGCTGTCCTATAGCAATTAGATACGGGAGAAAAGATAATAATTGAATAATTTTGTGAAATTTCATGGATTCGAACAATAAGCAACAAATTGTAGCTGTGTTAACAAAAAGTTCATTTGTTTTAATTGTAAGTATGTGATATTCTATAATAAACTGATCAGAAACCCGTAAAGTGAATTTTTAAATTCCAGTTTTTTCACTGCAAAATCATTAAATCTGGAATTTACTCCTGCACATGGTTTTTGATATAATCTCATATGGTTTAT
>CANRMC010000005.1 GCA_947631605.1 uncultured Lachnospiraceae bacterium | reverse complement strand
GCGACGGTCCTTCTCTGGAACGGATTCTCGCACAGGCGGGACTAAAACGAAAAAGTGGATAAAATTATGAAAACACTTTATCTTGAATGTAATATGGGAGCCTCCGGCGATATGCTGATGAGCGCGCTCTATGAACTGTGTGAAAGAAAAGAAGAATTTCTGGATTTTATGAACGGTCTGTATCCGGACGTTACGGTTACGGACGAGACCAGAGAGCGGTGTGGGATTAAAGGCACACATATCAATATTCTGATCGACGGCAGAGAAGAACACGAATACATGGAAGAGCACCATCACGACCACCATGGGCATGACGAACACCACGGGCATGATGAACACCACGGGCACGACGAACATCACGGGCATGACGAAC
This sequence comes from uncultured Lachnospiraceae bacterium, assembly GCA_947631605.1. Taxonomy (GTDB): domain Bacteria; phylum Bacillota; class Clostridia; order Lachnospirales; family Lachnospiraceae; genus CANRMC01. The sequence continues at coordinate 43,326 of CANRMC010000005.1, read as the reverse complement.
ACCACGACCACGCACATTCCCACAGTCACACTTCCCTACAGGATGTATGGGATAAGATAGACAGCTTTTCGATTCCGGCGGAAGTTAAAGATTCTGCGAAAGAAATTTACCGCACGATCGCTGCGGCGGAGGCTTCTGTTCACGGATCCGATATGGAGCATATTCATTTTCACGAAGTGGGAGAAAAAGACGCGGTCTGTGATGTACTGGGCGTCTGCTGGCTGATATATGCCCTGGCTCCGGACAGGATATGTGCGTCTCCTGTCTGTACGGGTTATGGAGAGGTTCGCTGCGCACATGGGATACTTCCGGTTCCGGCTCCGGCAACGGAAATGCTTCTGCGTGAAATACCGTCTTATGCGGGAACCGTAGAAGGCGAACTCTGTACGCCGACCGGTGCGGCGCTGATCGGATATTTTTCCGAAGAATACGGCAGCCGGCCGATGATGACAAAGAAGCAGTGCGGGTATGGAATGGGAACGAAAGAATTTGAGAAAGCGAACTGCCTGCGGGCATTTTTGGGAGACGGCATACAGGGTGAAAATGATATGGTAGCTGAGCTTTCCTGTAATATTGATGATATGACGGGGGAGGAGATCGGTTTTGCGGCAGAACGGCTTCGGGAAAACGGAGCATTGGATGTGTTTACCGTTCCGGTACAGATGAAAAAAAACCGTCCGGGAATCATTATAACAGTCATCTGCAATATTGAGGACGCAGACCGGATGGCGGAGGACATGCTTCGTTATACCTCTACATTGGGCGTAAGAAGAAAGGATTGCAACCGGTATATCCTGAACCGGAGTTTTGAAGAGTACGAACTGCCGGATGGGAGGATCCGGAAGAAATGTGCAGAAGGATATGGGATCCAAAAATCGAAATTTGAATTTGACGACCTTGCCGCATATGCAAAAGCGCATGGCATGACGATCGAAGATATACGGGCCTTAATTCAGGATGAGAGCAGGAGAAACAAATGAAAATCTGTATTTACGGTTCGGCAAATGATAATATTGCCGGCATTTATAAAGAAAAAGCCTATCGTCTGGGAAATCTGATCGCAGAGCATAACCATATACTTATTTTCGGCGGCGGGAATAACGGTCTGATGGGAAGCACTGCCAGAGGGGTAAAGGATAAAAACGGAACTATGATCGGGATCGCTCCGGAATTTTTCCGCTCTGTTGACGGGGAATTATATCAGGATTGTACAGAAATGATCCTGACAAAGACGATGAACGAACGGAAAGAGCTGCTCAAAGAAAAGAGTGATGCATTTGTGGTACTGCCGGGCGGGATCGGTACATATGACGAGTTCTTTGATACGCTGGTTTCTATCAGCCTCGGCGTTGACGGAAATAAAAAACTTGCAGTTTTAAATGTGCAGGGGTATTATACTCCTTTGAAGGAACTGCTTGGAAATATGGTGCGGCAGGGATTTCTGACAGAGGAAAAATGCAGGCTCTGCCGGTTATTTGATGATGAAAATGAGCTTCTTTCATATCTGGAAGCATAATATAATGAAAAGCAGGAGGAATCTGATATGGAACAAAAGACACTTAGAAATTTTTTAAAAAACAATATGAAACAGCTGATCGTGCCTCTCTGCATGATCGCATTGGGAATCATACTGATTATAAAGCCGGTTGCGACCATGGCGACGATTGCGGCGGTCATCGGCTGGATCCTTATCATTGCAGGCGTTGTAACAGGCTTTTCATTGCTTGCTGCATATTCGCCGATGGTGACTGCGTTTGCCGTGATCTTACTTCTTGCCGGTATTATCATTGTATTAAATCCTGTGGGCGTGTCCACGTTCGTAGTTAAAATTTTCGGACTTTGTATCTTGATCAATGCATGTTTTCGGATCCATGATGCGATACTGATCCGCGGAACCGGCGATAAATATTGGAGCTCTTATATTGCAAATGATGTTATCACAGCCGTTCTTGGTTTTGTTCTTCTTTTCCTGTCATTTTCCGTGGCAAAGACCGTCATCATAATCGTAGGGATCGTTATGGCAGTTCTCGGCGTGACCAATATCTTCACTGCATATAAAGTTTATAAAGTGGGAAAATATATAAATGATGGTAGTGACGTAGTTTGGGAGGAATAAGTTCCTTGGAACAGTTTTTTGTTTATGAGGATGATCTGCCGGATGGCTCCGGTTATGAATATTTCGGTCCTGAACATTTTCTGTGCATAGCGATATTCCTGCTGGGGATATTTTTGCTGTGGCGGATATGCAGGAAAGGTACCGGAGAAGAAAAAATACATCTTCTCCGGCTTCTTTCTGTCTGCAGTCTCGCTCTGGAGCTTCTGAAGGATTTTGTTTTGACCGTAACAGGAAGCATGAATCTGTTTGAGCTTCCGCTTCATATATGCAGTCTTTCGATCTTTGTCTGCCTTGTCAATGCGTATACGAAGAATCGCAAAATAAAGGAATATACCGGAAATCTGGCTTCCGTACTGCTTCTTCCGGCAGCAGTCATGGCTGTGGTCTTTCCGGATTATCATATCTATCCTTTGTTCAGTTTTATGAATATTTACGGGTATCTTGGACATTTCTTTATAATTGGGTATATGGTCCTCCTCCATGTTCCGGTGCATGAAGGGGAAACGGAGCTTTCAGCGCCGGTAATAATAAAACTCCGATATCTGCCGGGGATCATCATATTTATATTTGTTACGGCGATACCGGTTTATCTGTTTGACCGGCTTTATCATCTGAATTATTATTTTATCAACTGGCCGGCGTCCGGAACGCCTCTTATCTATCTTCAGGACTGGTTCGGAAAAGCGGGATATAAATACGCCTTTCTTATTCTTTTGATCCTGCTTTGTCTTTTTATGTACGGGATCTGGTTTTTCCTGCGGACACTTCTGAAAATAAGAAAAGATAAAAAGTATGCCGGATAAAATAAAAAAATCTGCCGCATAAGGCGTATGCCATGCAGCAGATTTTTTAATATGCTCTTATTTTTGAACTGCGTTAGGACTGTTGGTTCTGATCGTCGTCATACTTCTTTTCCAAGTCTGACATATCCGTTCCAAAAGTCTCAAGCGGTTTGTCCAGAATCTCTTCCAGTTTTTCCGCTTCCTGTATCTGCAGTTCTTTTTTCTTTTTGCTCCAGCGTATGAGGAGATTAACAACTACGATCAGTACAACGCCTACGATAATGACGATCATGATCACACGGAAGTTACTCTTTGCCATGATGTTCTTGCTGGCATCTGCCAGACCATCGCCAAATGCAACCGCTAAGTCGCCCGTACTCCATCTACTGTCAATCTTTCTGGAAATGACGTCCAGAGTCTGACTGTCGATGATCTCGCCGGTATTATAACCTGCGGCGAAATAATAGGTGTCTTCTTCGGCAATATAAACGATCAGGAAATTGCCTTCACTCCGGAAAAGCTTCTCATACATCATATCCTCGTATGTATCATATCCTGCATATTCACTCGGATCCGGTGAGTATTCCTTGATATAAAGGAACGGATAAACGCCGGTTCTGCTGTAGAACGTTTTGAATCCGGATATCAGATCCTGCTCGTTGGTACGGTCGATGAACTTCTCACTGCCCATACTGTCATCGATATAATATCCCTGACTGCTGTCTACGTCTCCCGTATATTTATCACGGTTCAGTTTCTCGTTGCCGCCGCCAATGCCTCTGCCCGTCATAGTAAAAACGATTGCCAGTATGATGATCATCAACAGAAAGGTGGCGATTACATTGGAACATCCGCTGGCAGGCGCCGAGCGGTAATACGGGCCGCTTCTGTAATATGGCCGGTTGTAATAATATCTCCTGTAAGGTCTGTGTGGCGGTGGCGGAGGCATACCCGGTCCTCCATGATATGATCCCGGTCCCGGTCCTGGTCCCGGTCTCGATCCGCTGTATCCGCTTGAACTCGGACGCCTGTGACCACTGCTTGAACTGCTGAAACTTCCGGCACTGTGTCCGCCCCCCATTGAACGGCTTCCGCTTCTGTGCGCGCCTCCTGAAGAGTGTCCTCCGCCGGAACGGCCGCCTCCGCCGCCTCCCATTGAACGTGCCATAAAATACCTCCTTTTATCGTTTCAAAATAGTATTTTCACTAACAAGTTATATTCTACACTGAATTTATGAATTGGTAAACCTAAATTTATGCATTTTTACATTTTTATTCGTTCACAATATGAACGATACAGACTTTTATTTCTTATTTCTTTTTTCGGAAAAATTGTGTATAGTATAAAAGAAACAAGGATGTAAAAAATATTGGTAAGGAGAAAACAATGAGAATCGGAATGGGATATGACGTCCACCGTCTGGTGGAGGGCAGAAAACTGATCTTAGGCGGCGTTCAGATTCCTTATGAAAAGGGGCTTCTCGGACATTCGGACGCGGATTGTCTGGTTCATGCCATCATGGACGCTCTGCTGGGAGCTGCCGCAAAGGGAGACATCGGAAAACATTTTCCGGACAGTGATGATAGATATAAAGGAATTGACAGTCTGCTCCTTTTGAAGGAAGTTCAGAAGATTTTGGAGGAAGATAACTATATTATCGGAAATATCGATGCGACCATCATTGCACAGAAACCGAAAATGTCTGCGTATATACCGGTTATGGTGCAGACGATTGCCGAGACTTTGAATCTGGAACCGGAACGGATCAATATAAAGGCGACGACGGAGGAAGGACTGGGATTTACCGGACAGGGAGAGGGCATTTCCTGTCAGGCCATATGCCTTTTGGAAACCGTTGATAATTATATCTACCGGAATGTTTCGGATATAGAAGAAGATGTGTCGAAGTGCGGCGGCTGTTCCGGCTGTCCGCGTTCGGAGGGCGGATTTTAAGGAGTGCTATGATTCGGTTAAGCGATAAAAGTGAAAGAGACAGGAAAGAACTGCGGAAACTCTGGGAGACCTGCTTTGATGATACAGACGCTTTTGTGGATTATTATTTTTCTGAAAATTTTCCGATGAATGAGATTGTCGTTATGGAAGAAAGCGGAAATATTATTGGTATGGTTCATCTCAATCCTTATTTCTTTGAAATAGACGGACAGAGGGTGAAAACATATTTTATAGTAGGCGTTGCGGTTCACGAGGCTTACCGCCGCAGGAAATGCGCCTTCCGTATGTTGGAATATGCATGTAACTGGATGCGGAAAGAGGGAGTGCCGTTTACCTATCTCTGGCCGGCAGACCGAAGATATTACAGTTCTTCCGGTTTCGCTGATGTGTCGCGGATCGTGCAGTACCGGATTGCCATACAGGATTTGGAAGGACTTCTTTCTTTCTGTGAAGGCAGAAATAATGTAACGGATCTTATACAGGAAGAATTTATATATCCGAACTATTCATCAGACGATATAAATCGGATACATGCGGAACTTTCCTCGGAAAGCGGGATATTTGCAACATTTCCGGATGAAGAAGCGCCGGAAGGATATTTTTCGCTGTGCCAAAACAAAGATGTATTGGAAGTTCACCATATGGTTCCCTTTATAGATGTTGGAGCATATTTTTCGTTTCTGCTTAGCTATATCTGCCAACTTCAAAGAAAAGAAGAGCGTTTTACGGGAATCAAAGAGGTGTGCTTTTATATGGACAGCCGCCTGTGGAAACATCTTTCCTTCCCGATCGGAAATGTGAAAGAAGACCACGTTTACATGATTAAGAAACTTGATGAAACCTGCAATATTGATCTTACAAAAATTCTTTTTACGGAAATTGTCTAATTCTTGGAAAACTGGTACAATACTTGATAGAACAGGAGGTAGGGTACAAAATGGATAAATATAATGAGAGACTGGTAAAGGGAAAACCGGATGCAAAGGATCTGGCTTTGGTTATTGCTTCTGCTCTTGTGGTATTGGTTGGCATATATCTCATCATCTTTGTGACATTTTCCTTTGGTGTATTGGTGCTTGCGCTGGGTGTTTTCTGCGTGGGCAGCACCTTCGGGAATCTGAGCGTGGAATATGAGTATACGCTTACAAACGGGGACATTGATATTGCAAAGATTATCGCAATGAAGAAGCGGAAGGCGATCGGCAGCATAAAACTGGGAGATATCCTGTGTATGGATAAGGCGGATTCCAACAAAGTCACGCATGACATTCAGGAAGGTGCGGACACGATCCTTCGGAATTATACGCAGAATGATCCGGAGGCTTCTTATTACGCCATCTATACCGGAGAAAACAACAAGAAGATCATTTCTATCTTTGATTTCGATGAAAAATGCGTGGAGCATATGAAATTTTATTTAAAAACCAAGAGTCTGGTGTGAATAAGAACCAAACCTCCGGTAAATAGTATCATCATGAGACTATTTTCCGGAGGATTTTCATGAGTCGGTTTATGAAAGGATTTACCCTGTTTCTGACAGGGGGAATTATTTATTTTTATCTGGAAATCCTCTATCGGGGATATTCGCATTATTCCATGATCTTATGCGGCGGTCTGTGTTTTTTTATCGTGGGCGGTCTGAACCAGTGGATAAAAAGGGAGCTGCCATTTACAATGCAGATGCTTCTGGGCGCTGTTATTATTACTGCACTTGAATTTGTGACCGGTGTGATCGTGAATCTGTGGCTGGACATGGAAGTGTGGGATTATTCCTATCTGCCGTATAATCTATTGGGACAGATCTGTCTGCCGTATTCCATTTTATGGCTGGTTCTTTCGATCGCGATCATCCTGCTGGATGATCTGATCCGTTATAGGATATTTGATGAGGAAAAGATGACTTACCGGTTATTCGTATAATTAATCTTGACAATAGAAAAATCAGACAATTCCTGTTTTGTATGGCAATTCGGAATTGTCTGATTGATTTCGTATAAATCCTTTTATGATCATTCCAATGGGATCATCTTTAATCCTTTATACATTTTGGTATACATACTTTTTTCGTCGGTATAAAGCATTGTGCCTCTCGCACCGTCTCTTACAATGTATGCATATTTATTCTTTTGAACGTTCATGTATAAGACTTCCTGAACATTAAGTTCTTTGGCTTTAACCTTCGCAGTATACACATTCAGCGGTTCCATTTTGTACTTTTTTACAGCCTGCTCAACGGTCATGTCCAAAACCTCCCTTAAAAATACACTTTTGTATTGATATTACGCCAGAAACGCGTTAATATTTAAATTACTTATTTATACTAGTATATTGTATAATATCTACAAAGTCAATTATTAAATATATACAAAATTTATGATTGATAATGGGATTTCTCAAATTGTAATTCGTCAATTTGCCAGATTGCAGAGAAACGGTGGAGCCGATATGGAAAATAAATGTAATTATTATAAGCGGTTTGAAGAGCAGATTGAAAATGCGGCGTTGTGTGAGGAAAAACCGACGCTTCTTCTGCACGCCTGCTGTGCGCCCTGCAGCTCTCATGTGCTGGAACTTCTGAATCAGCATTTTGCGATCACTGTATACTTTTATAATCCCAATATCGATACAGAAGCAGAATACAGAAAGCGGCTGGAAGAATTGCTCCGTTTTACGGAACAGGCACCTTTTGCAAAAGATATCCCGGTCATAGACGGAAGCTATGAAAAGGAATATTTCGAAGCGATCGCAAGGGGCAGGGAACAGCTTCCGGAACGCGGCGCCCGCTGTTACGACTGTTATCAGCTCCGTATGAAGAAGGCGGCGGAGTACGCGTTTTGTCATAAGTTTGGTTATTTCACCACTACGCTTTCCATCAGTCCTTATAAAAATGCGGATTGGATCAATGAGATCGGCATCCGGCTGGAAGAGGAACTTTCTTCCCAGAGCGGTGGAAAATCTCCGGTCTTTCTCTATAGTGATTTTAAGAAAAAGAACGGGTATGCACGCTCAATCAGTCTTTCTAAGGAATACAGCCTGTACCGCCAGAATTACTGCGGCTGCAGGTATTCCCGGATGCAGAGGGAAGAGGCTGCGTCGAAATGCTAGGATGTCTCTAAAATCTGTTTCAGTTCTTCAATTTCAAATGTATAATCCGTATTGCAGAAGTGGCAGTTAAGCGTCACCGGTTTTCCTTCTGCAATCATGTCTTCCAATTCTTTCTTTCCGATACTGATCAAAGCCCGTTTTACTCTGTCATGGCTGCAGTTGCAGTAGTAAGAGGCGGGTACTTTTTCTGTGATCTCGATGTCCATACCCTGAAAGATGTTTTTCATGACGTCTTCAATCGTAAGTCCCTGCTCAAATAAGTTTGTGAGGGAGTCGATAGAGGAAATATTTTTCTCCAAGGCGGTGATCGTGTCATCTTCTGCAAAAGGCATGAGTTGGATGATAAATCCGCCGGCATGTTTTACTGTGTTTGTTTTTTCCATCAGGACGCCCAGACCGACAGAGGTAGGGATCTGTTCGCTTGCCGCGAAATAGTAGGTCAGGTCTTCGGCAATTTCGCCGGAGGTGAGCTCTATCTGTCCCACGTAGGGTTCTTTCATGCCGATATCTTTTATGACGTTTAATATGCCTTTGCCAAGGGCGCCGGAAACATCCAGTTTGCCCTTTTCATTGGCAGGAAGCAGAACCTGCGGGTGGTTGATAATGCCTTTTACCCGCGCATGCGAGTCTGTGGTTACGGTAAGACCGCCGGCAGGACCATCGCACTGGATCTGAAGCGTCAGTACATCCGTATCATTTTTACACATGGACCCCATCAGGGCACCGGCAGTAAGCAGTCTGCCGAGAGCCGCCGTACAGACGGGACTTGTATTATGGATGGCTCTTGCACGTTCGACAAGATCTCTGGTATATCCGGCAAAAAAACGGATCTGATTATTTTTTGCCATTCCTTTTATAATATAATCTGACATGGAATCGTCTCTCTTTCTTATGGTATGGATTTTCCCTGTTCCATTGCGATCACGTAAATCCGTTCGCTGTTTTCATTTGGCGCTTTCCGGGTGCAGGCCTCATAAGCACACAGAAACTGAAGACCGGATTTTTGCAGGAGGTCTTTGATCTCTTCCAGCGTATATCCGTATTGGCAATGCAGTTCTTCCTGCCTGCGGTAAAGATTATTCTCTGGTCCTGTCGCAAGAAACAGCGTGAGCAGAAGCTCATTGATATGTGTTTCCGTATTATAGTAGTTCTCCCAGATAAAGCTTACGTCATCCCGGTTTTCGGCAATGGTTGCGTCTCCGATCGCCGCATAGTAGCCGGCGGGATGAAAATCAAAAATAAAGATACCGCCGGGATCCAAATAGTTATTTACCAGCCGGAATACCTGAAGAAGCTGATCGGGATCAGTGATATAGTTGATGGTATCACATAGGCTTATGATTGCTGCAACCGTGCCATACAATTCAAAATCACAGATATCCTGATTGAGATAAAGCGTAGAAGAATGATCCGCAAGTTTTTTTTCGTTGGCTTTTTCCAGCATTTCGGAAGATATGTCAATCCCGATCATGTCATATCCCGCCTTGCTCAGCATTTCCGTCATCGTACCGGTTCCGCAGCCGAGGTCGGCGATCAGCCCGCTTGTTACATGATGTTCCCGAAGCAGTTCTTTCAGATAGCAAAACCATTCTTCATAAGGGATATTATCCATCAGATCATCATATACTTCTGCAAATTCGGAGTATGCAGCTTTCATGTCCGTTCCTCCGTGGTTACTGATTTTTGGATTCGATACGACGCACCTGCGCTTCTATGTTGTCCAGAATAGCGGAAGCCTGATACAGGGTATTGTGCCATTCCTCCAGTGCCTTATCGCTGATATTCGGACTTGCGGCAAAGGTATTGTGAAGCAGGTCCGCGGATTTGACAAGCCCGGAGGTCTGGTGAAGGATATTGTCACGCTGTGCGTCCGTCAAAGTTATCATATGAAAATCCCCCTTATGATTCGTCTTTCACATTTTTTATAATTATAATATGGCGGTGAGGATTATTCAATCCGTAAAAAGAAATTGTGATTTGTTGTACAATGTGATATGGTTGGTATAGGTTTTATTTAAGGAGGTGAAAAAATGGGAAAGGCAATTGTAAATACCATCGGCGTATGGTTGATAGTTAAAAGCATTCTGAATACTATCCTTTCATTCGGACTTTGGAATGTGATCATGATCGTGCTGTCAGTTGCGGTATTATATGTATTTTATTTAAAAATTCCGTACATGAATTATGTTGTTGCAGTACTGCTTCTGGCTGTAGTTCTGAAAAATCTTTGGTACAACATAACAAATGTCCAGATTCTTTACATCATAGAAGGAGTGATTGATTTAATAAGCGCATATATCCTGTGCTTCAATAAAGAAGTAAAAGAATATTTTGCAAAATGATTTTTAGAAAGATCAAAAATATTCCATAAAAAGAAACTATACTTTTTCAATATTTAACCCCTCACCTTTTATGATCACATAAGGTGAGGGGTTTTTATAATGTTTCGTTTTATTTGCTGAACAGTTCCTGAAGGAGAGCGAGCATCTTATCCAGGTCGATCGGTTTGGATAAGTGGCCGTTCATACCTGCCGCCATAGCCAGTTCTTTGTCTTCTTCAAATGCATTTGCAGTCATGGCGATGATCGGGATATTTGCCAGTTCCGGATTCTCTAATGACCGGATAAAACGGGTTGCTTCATATCCATCCATGATCGGCATCTGAATGTCCATCAGGATCAGATGATAGTATCCCGGCTTAGCATCCTGAAGCATATCACAGGTCTGTTCTCCGTTTTCTGCACATTCAACTTCAAAACCGACTTCTTTCAGAATCTCAGCGGCAATTTCCCGATTCAGTTCATTATCTTCAGCCAGAAGGATCCGTTTGCCTGAAAAATGGATATCCTGCCGGCTATTCGTTTCTTCCGTGACCGCCACATCGACAGTTTTGTTCAGACCTTGCTCCAGAGCATAGTGGAGATCCGAAGCAAACAGAGGCTTGCTGACAAAACCGGTGACGCCGGCGGAGCGAGCTTCCTCTTCAATGTCGGACCAATCATAGGCGGACATAAGGATGATAGGGGATTCATCGCCGACGATCTTCCGGATTTCCCGGACAGTTTCAATGCCGCTCAGCTCCGGCATGGACCAATCCACAATATAAACTTCAAAAGGATCGGCAAGCTCTTCGGCTTCTGTGGTCCGTGCAATGGCTTCCGGACCGGACAATGCCCATTCGGCGCGCATTCCGATCTGACGGAGCATTTTAGATACGCTTTGGCAGCAGACCATGTCGTCATCAACTACCAGACCGCGGAATCCTTTCAGTTCGTTGATCGGCTCCATTTCTTTATGTGCAGCCGAGAAACGCAGTTCCAGATTTACAGTGAATGTCGTTCCCTTTCCCTGCTGGCTTTCTACACGGATAGTACCGCCCATCATATCTACGATATTCTTTGTGATAGCCATGCCAAGACCGGTTCCCTGTATGCCGCTGACAGTGGAGGTCTGTTCACGGGTAAAAGGCTCAAATACCGTTTTTGCAAATTCCTGACTCATGCCGATACCTGTATCGCTGATACGGAATTCATAAAGACCACGGTCCTTGGAGCGGGATGCTTTTTGAGTTACCCGAATAGCTATTGTGCCTCCGGCTGGAGTGAATTTGATGGCATTGGAGGTCAGGTTCAGCAATATCTGGTGCAGCCGCAGTTTGTCGCAGTAAATTTCTTCATCTGTTATATCTACCGTGTCAATAAAAAGTTCCAGATGCTTTGCATGAATGTCAGACTGGATAATATTCCGCAGGCTTTGCAGAATCTCAGCCATATTTTCCGGACGTTCGTTAATGGTAACTTTACCTGATTCAATGCGGCTCATATCCAGAACATCATTGATCAGGGAAAGCAGGTGGTTGGATGCCTGAGAAATTTTGGTTAAGTAGTCCCTTGCACGCTCTTTGTTTTCCAGATGGGTACTTGTCAATGCCGTGTAACCGATGATGGCATTCATAGGTGTACGGATATCATGAGACATATTATTCAGGAACGTGGTTTTGGCACGGTTGGCGGCATCAGCGGCCTGAAGAGCCAGAGTGAGTTCCTGTGTTTTTTTCTGAAGTTCGCCGGTTGCCTGTTCGATTTTAACTGTCAACTGCCGTTGATTGCGTGTTCTGACCGCCAGCATAGCCAGAGTGAAGAGAAGAAGGAAAATAAGAACAACGCCTATAACGATGTAGAACGGATTTTTGTAAAGAAAGGCAGTCAGGCTGGTATTCTGTACCATTCCGGCATCAATCTCTCTTGATATGATGGCGTCCAGTTCGGAATCGGTAAAGCTGTCTGCTCCTTTGTCCAAGAGAGAAAGGAGGGCAGGTCCGTCCTGAACATAGTTTCCTACGGCATAAGAAATGGAAGCGTCACCAAAAACGACGGTTGAGAAGCGGTTGCGGGCATCCTGTTGAGCATATTTTTCAGCAGTATAGGAGTAGAGGATCGTAGCATCTACTTCTTTGTCTAAGACTGCCTGTACGCAGTCCTCCGAAGTAGGATAGCGGATGATCGCCTCCTCCGGATAACGGCTGGATATTAATCGTTCAAGGGCAACGTCGCGGTCTATCACAGCAAGACGTTCTACTGTACCGGAAAAATCCTCCAGCGTAAGACGGGCAAAATTGGTTTGGAAATAAGGAACTGTAATCTTGTAGCCTTCTTCTTCCGCCAGATAATAGTCTCCGGCGAAATCCAGCACCACATCTGCTGTTCCGGATGCGCGGAGCGTATAATACTCGTTACGGTCTTTTACCGGAATGTATTCATAATCAATTCCCAGACGCTGTGCAAGGATATCAAAAAGGGCAGGAATAATGCCTTTTGCCTCACCGTCCTGAAAATAACAATATGGCGCCCGGTCTGGATTGATGAGCAGTTTCAGAGGAACTCCGGAATCACGATGTTTCTCCAAAAACGCCCTCTCTTTCGCATTTAAAATAATGGAGCCGTTTTTATCAGAGGAATAGTATGTATCATGTAAAGTGTCCCGCCAGCTCGGATTGTGAAGATCCATCTCATTGATGGCTTCGTTGATCCTTGCCATCAGTTCCGTGTTGTCTTTCCGGGTGCAGACATAGAAAGGACTGGCGTCAAATGATTCCAGCAGCCATTCGTTTTCCAGCAGCCGCAGGCTGCCGGTTACGGCGGCGTCTACTTCTTCATTTTGTAGCGCTTCCGTAAGTTCCTCCTGATCGGCAAAGTATACCGGGTGGAACGTAAAATTGTGTTTTTCTGCAAATTTTTCAAAGTTTGCATTTTTGGAGTTTCCTTCCAGCATACCTACGGTAATGCCGTCATAGGTAGTGTAATCGCCTTCTACAATTTCTTCATTTCCGGACTTTACCGTGAAGATCGTAGAGTTTACGCCTATATCCTGATCGGAGAACAGAAATTCATTTTCGCGCTCCGGCGTTTTGGAAACGGAAGTTACGATATCTACTTCGCCGTTTCGGAGCATATCCAGAGCGTCCGCATAGGAACTGTCATAACCCACATATTCATAGGACCAGCCGGCGTGGATAGCAAGTCGCTGCAGAAATTCATAACCGTAGCCGCTCCGCGTTCCGTCCTCTTCGATCGTATGATAGCCGGAGAAGGCAAAAAAACCAACCCGGATGATTTCCGGTTCTTCCTCCGGTTCTTCGGCATATGCGGTGAAGCAGGTTGATACTGCCAACAGCATAGCGGCTATGAAACATAGCAGACGCTTCCTTTTCATAGAATGTGTCCTCCTTTGTTCTGGGTGATCATAAAAAATCGTTAGGAAACTATTATACGGAAAAAACGTGAAAGATTCAAGACTGCAAGCGATTGTTTTTAATGTAATCCTACACCGGATCAGTATTAAACTTCCCCGAACCGATTGCCAATAAACGCCTCTTATGGTACAATGTGAGTTGCTGTATTCAGACTTCATAAAACAAACGAATCAGAAGGAGATAAAGATAGAATGAAATTGGGAATCGTCGGGCTGCCGAATGTCGGCAAAAGTACATTATTTAACTCGTTGACAAAGGCGGGAGCGGAATCTGCGAATTATCCATTCTGCACGATCGATCCGAATATCGGTATCGTTCCGGTGCCGGATGAGAGGCTGACGCGTCTTACGGAAATGTATCATTCGGCAAAGACTACGCCGGCAGTTATAGAATTTGTAGATATTGCCGGTCTGGTAAAAGGCGCATCCAAAGGAGAAGGACTGGGTAACCAGTTTCTTTCCAATATAAGGGAGACAGATGCGATCGTTCATGTAGTAAGGTGCTTTGAAGATTCCAATGTCATTCATGTAGACGGTTCCGTCGATCCTGTGCGGGATATAGAGACGATCAATTTTGAATTGATCTTTTCCGATCTGGAAGTTTTGGAGCGGAGAATGGCAAAGACAGTCCGTGCCGCAAGAAATGATAAAACAGTCGCAAAGGAATATGAACTTCAGAAAGCCTTAAAGGAACATCTGGAAGCCGGAAAACTGGCAAAGACCTTTGAAACTTCTGATGAAGACTGTGAAGCATGGCTGAAGGAATATAACCTCCTTACGGGAAAACCGGTGATCTTTGCCGCAAATGTTGGCGAAGATGATATGGCGGACGACGGCGCTTCCAATTCTTATGTTCAGCAGGTAAAAGAATATGCGAAAAAGACGGATTGCGAGGTTTTCGTAGTATGCGCGGAAATGGAGCAGGAGATCTCGGAACTGGAAGATGATGAAAAGGCAATGTTTTTGGAAGAGATGGGAGTTTCCGAATCCGGTCTGGACAAGCTGATAAAAGCCAGCTATTCCCTGCTGGGATTGATCAGTTATCTTACGGCGGGCGAAACCGAATCCCGTGCGTGGACCATTAAGAAGGGAACGAAAGCGCCGGGAGCGGCAGGAAAGATTCATACGGACTTTGAACGCGGCTTCATAAAGGCGGAAGTTGTAAGTTATGATGACCTGATCGCCTGCGGCAATATGAATGCTGCAAAGGAAAAAGGACTGGTTCGTCAGGAAGGAAAAGATTATGTCGTTCAGGACGGCGATGTCATCCTGTTTAAATTCAATGTATAGGAGTTTATAAGTATGAAGGGCATTTATTTTCCGGGCTTCGGCATCACGTTGGGAAATGTTCCGGAAAGCATAAGTATATTTGGATTTGAGATCCGGTTCTATGCGCTGATCATTGCTACGGGTTTCATTCTCGCATTCCTGATCGCAACACGGGAAGCGGTAAAAAGCGGACAGAATGATGAAGATTATCTTGACTATCTGCTTTATATGGTGGTTCCGGTCATTCTGGGCGCAAGACTGTATTATGTATTGTTCGCATTGGATGAATTTGTAGAACCGGGAAAAGGATTCTGGAAAACATTTCTTGACATGCTCAATATCCGGAACGGCGGACTTGCGATCTACGGCGGTCTGATCGCGGGTGTTCTGGTAGCGTTTATCTTCTGCAGGAAACGGAAACTCAGTCTGCCTCTCATGGGCGATACTATTTGTATGGGAGTTCTGGTAGGACAGATTCTCGGACGCTGGGGCAATTTCTTTAACCGGGAGGCTTTCGGTTCCTATACGGATTCTGTATTCCGCATGGGAATCCCGCTTGATTATTACAGAACGCAGGGAAGCCTTGAGTATCTCACCCAGACAGGCGTGATCACTCAAAAAATGATAGAAAATGCAGAAAACATAAAAGGAATCCCATGTATTACTGTCCATCCGACATTTTTATATGAAGGAATCTGGAATCTGGCGCTGCTTCTTATTATTTTCTTTTATAGGAAGCATAAGAAGTTCGATGGTGAGCTGGCGCTGATCTATATCATGGGATACGGGATCGGAAGGTTTATGGTAGAAAGTTTCCGGACGGATTCGCTGATGATCGGAAGTTTCCGTGTTTCACAGTTTGTATCAATACTGGGAGCGGTAACGGCGCTTGCTGTTATGATTTATAACTATATCGGAATCCGGAAGGGCAGAACACCGAAATGTCATCGGATTGGAGATATACCGAAAGAAAAAGTGAAAGAATCATAAAAACTAAATCTGGTATGGGAAAATGAACCACACCACAATATCTAGGAGAACCACTGAAAAGTGGTTCTTTTTTTGTGCAAATATAACGAAAAAAGATGAAAAAAATTGGTGAAAATGCATGGGAAAAATAGAAAAAAAAACGAAAAACCTTCTTGAAATTAAAGTTTGATTCCTGTATTATATACACATAGTGGCTGGAAATGGTGGATAAATGAAGAGAAGTGTCACGATATGGAGGATTTGAGAAAGGAGGAACAAGATATGTCGAAAAGCATGAAGGGTACATACTATCACAATATCGATGCAAAAGGCAGACTGATTGTTCCTTCGAAACTTCGTGATGCATTGGGCAGCGAATTTGTAATCACCCCCGGTTTTGAAAACTGCCTCTATTTATATTCCAATGAAGAATGGGATAACTTTACAGAAAAATTAAACGGACTTGGGAATAAAAAAACCGTTGTCCGTAATATGAAACGATTCTTTCAGGCAAATGCGGCTGACTGTGAGATAGATTCTCAGGGACGGACATTGATCCCTCCTCAGCTTCGTCAGAAGGCAAATCTGGAAAAAGAAGTCGTTGTGATCGGAAACGGAGAAAAAGCTGAGATCTGGAGTAAGGATGCTTGGGAAGAACAGCAGAAAGATCCGATGCTGTCGCCGGATATGCTGATGAAACAGTTGGAAGAGTCTGATATTGATTTCTAGGAGAGCCTATGGAATTTAAACATGTTTCCGTTCTTCTTGAAGAAACAATAGAAAATCTTGCGATAAAACCCGACGGGATTTATGTTGACGGCACATTGGGCGGAGGCGGACATTCTTTGGAAATCCTGAAACGGCTTTCCGGAAACGGACGACTGATAGGACTTGACCAGGATGAAGAAGCAATCGCAGCTGCAACGGACAGGCTGTCGGATTATAAAGAGAAGCTGACGATAATAAAGAGTAATTTTCAGAATATGGTTTCGGTTTTACACAGTCTCGGAATTTCTGAGGTGGATGGAATCCTCCTTGACCTCGGAGTATCCTCTTACCAACTGGACAAGGCGGAACGGGGATTTACCTACCGGGAGGATGTGCCGCTGGACATGCGGATGGACCGCAGTAATAAAATGACTGCGGCGGATATCGTGAATGATTATTCAGAATCCGAACTGTACCGCGTGATCCGTGATTATGGAGAAGACCGTTTTGCAAAGAATATTGCGAAACATATTGTGCAGGCGAGGCAGAAGAAGCGGATTGAAACAACCGGAGAATTAAATGAAATCATACGAGGAGCGATTCCGGCGAAGGTACGGCAAACCGGCGGACATCCTTCCAAAAGAACCTTTCAGGCGCTTCGGATCGAATTAAATCACGAACTGGATGTCCTCAATGAGTCCATCGATGGCATGATCGATATTTTAAAACCGGGTGGAAGGCTTGCGGTCATCACCTTTCATTCTTTGGAGGACAGAATTGTAAAAAGACGGTTTCAGGAGAATATGAATCCTTGTATCTGCCCGCCGGAATTTCCGGTCTGCGTGTGCGGAAGGATATCGAAGGGCAGGATCATAACCAGAAAACCGATTCTTCCGAGTGAAGAAGAAATTGAAAATAACAACAGAGCAAAAAGCGCAAAGCTGAGAGTATTTGAGAGAATAATAAGGAGTGAGACGGATGCGCGAGGATAATTGGACAAGCAGCAGAAGCTACTACGTAGAAGGCAGCACAGTAAGAAAAAGAGAATATGCCGAAGCGGCGCCGAAGCGGAGAGAACGGGAATACGAAGTTCCGATTCGAAGGAAAAGACCGGTCACATACAGAAAGGCTGCTATCAAAGCAGAAAAGTCTCTGGCATTCGATTTTAAGTACACGCTTTTCCTCTCGATGGCAATGCTGATCATGGCGGCGGCTTGTATCAACATGCTGCGTATTCAGGGAAGAGTAGATAAGCAGCAGAAGAATATCCGGAATCTTCAGGTGGAGATACAGGAAATAGAAGCCGACAATGCCGCGCATGCGGATTCCCTGAACAATATGTATACGCTGGATGAAATATATGATATTGCAGTCAATGAACTGGGTATGGTATATGCACAGAAAGGACAGATCGTTTATTACGACAGCGCAGATGAAGATTATGTAAATCAGTATCAGGATGTTCCTGAGGCAGAATAACCGCCTCAGGACATTGTTATGTGAAGGTATGGTGAGATTGTGAGACGCAGAAGAAAGAGAAAATTGTTCTTAAAAAGAATGAGAAAAAGACAATTTATCATGTTGTGCGCATTCAGCGCATTTCTTCTTTTGTTGGTTGCGCGTATCATTCAGATCAATGTATCGAATGGTAAAAAGTATGAGAAGCAGGTCCTGAGTCAGAAAAATTATGACAGTCTGGCTGTGCCGTTCAAGCGTGGAGAAATTCTGGACGCGAACGGTACGGTTCTTGCCAGCAGCAACAAAGTTTATAATCTTGTCATAGAACCGAAAAATATCATCAAAGATGAAAAGAAAAAGCAGGCGACAGTAAATGCTTTGAACAAGTATTTCGGCGTTACGCAGGAAGAAATGACAGAGTATCTGAAGGAAGAAAAGTCTCTGTATAAAGTTATCAAAAAGAAGCTTACATATGAAGAAGTAAAGGCGTTTACCGATTTTCAGGACAGTAAAGACGGTGAGGATATCGTAGGCGTGTGGTTTGAGGAAGGATATGAGAGAGTATATCCGAATAACGAACTTGCCTGTCATCTGCTGGGATTTGTCGTAAGCGGTAACGAGGGGATCGGTGGTATCGAAGGAAGTTATAACGAATACCTGAACGGTGAGGACGGCAGAACCTATACCTATCTGACGGACGATTACAATCTGCAGAAAACAACGGAACCGCCTAAAAACGGAGATACTCTGATTACTACAATTGATCTGAAAGTGCAGGATATTGTTCAGGAAAATGCGGAAGAATATATGAATGACATTGGCGCAAAAAATATTTCCGTCATTGTCATGAATCCTAAAACCTGTGAAATACTGGCACTGTATAATGCCCATCAGTTTGATCCAAACGATGCCTATTCTCTGGACAGCATCCGGTATCAGTATCCGGATCTTTCGGATGAGCAGTTTGAAGCAAAAAAAGCAGAACTTCTCAAAGAGGAAAACAGCGAAGAAAAACTGGACGCTTTAAATGAGGTCTGGAGAAATTTTGCACTCAGCGATACCTATGAGCCGGGTTCCACCTACAAGACATTCACCATTTCGGGCGCGATCGAAGACGGAATCCTGACGGGTTCGGAAACATTTTACTGCGACGGATATCAGCAGGTTGCCGACTGGAGGATCAATTGCCATAACCGGAACGGACATGGGGAGGTAACCTTGTCTCAGGCGTTGGAAAAATCCTGCAATGACGCTCTGATGCAGATTGCGGCAAAGGAAGGTCCGGTGGTATTTGATAAGTACCAGAATCTTTTTGGATTCGGACAGAGAACCAATATTGATATTGCGGGGGAACAGAGCGAGAGTGCGCTGGCGTCCCTGATCTACCATGCAGATACGCTGCATCCGGTAGAACTTGCAACTTCATCATTCGGACAGGGTGTTACAGTTTCCATGATCCAGCTTGCAACTGCATTCTGTTCAGTCATAAACGGCGGTTATTATTATGAACCGCATGTTGTAAAACAGATCGTAGATGAAAACGGAAATGTAATTAAGAATTATGATAAAATACTGGTCCGTCGGACGATTTCGGAAGAAACCTCGGCTATCATGCGGGAAATCCTGTTTAAAGTAGTAGATGAAGGTACCGGTAAGAAAGCGGGTGTGGAAGGATATTCCATCGGCGGAAAAACAGGTACTGCGGAAAAGCTTCCTCGTGGAAACGATAAATATCTTTTGTCATTTATCGGGTTTGCGCCGGCAGAGGATCCGGAAGTCATGGTTTACTGTATCGTGGATGAACCGCATACGGGCGACCAGTCCACCAGCGGCGCAGGTTCCGTATTATTTAAAATGATTGCTGAGGATCTGTTCCCGTATCTGAATATTTATAAGACCAATGACAATTATGATATTCAGGCAAGCGACGCGGATGATGAGACACCGACGCCGATTTATGACGGGGAAACGCCTGAAAATGATGTGGCAGGCCAGACCGGAGACGCGGCACAGTCCGGAGGGGAAGGAAACTCCGAAACCCCACCGGATGACAGCGGGCAGGAAACTCCGGAAGATATACAGGAGGGCAGTACGGAAACAGCGCCGGAAGGAAGTACCGAGGCGGTAACCGAAGGCGATACGCCTCCGCCGGAATAAGAAGAATCCGGTTATAAATATTCGGACAGCGAATAAATATATAAATAAGAACGCTGTAAGGATAGATATGAAAAATTTCAGTATCAGCAGCAGAAACAGAGTTTTTCTGATGGTTCTTGTCGTTACGCTCTGTACAGTAGGACTTACCGGAAGACTGGCATATCTAATGATTTTTCACAGTCAATACTATATTGATCTCGCGACGGCGCTTCATGAAAGAGAACGCAGCATTAAAGCGCCCAGAGGGATCATTTATGACGTAAACGGTGAAGTTCTGGCAGGAAACCGACCGGTTTCTACGGTATCTGTCATTTATAATCAGGTAACGGATCCGGAAACCGTCATCGATACATTGTCAGATATGCTGGATATGGACAGGAACGAAGTTGCCGAAAAAGTAAACAAGCGCTCTGTGCGGGAGAAGATAAAAAGCAATGTGGATAAAGAAACCGCGGATGCTCTGCGGGATCTGGAACTCGACGGGGTGATGGTGGACGAGGATTACAAGCGTTATTATCCGTATGAATCGCTGGCCTCCAAAGTAATAGGATTTACAGGCGCCGATAATCAAGGGATTGTCGGATTGGAAGTATCTTATGACGAGTATCTGATGGGAGAAAACGGCAGTATCAATACGCTGACAGACGCCAGAGGGCTGGAACTGGAAAATCTGCCGGAACGGCGGGTAGAACCGAAGTCCGGTTATAATCTGGTTACTACCATCGATATGAATATACAGTCTTATGCAGAACAGCTTGCAGAGAAAGTTCTGATAGAGAAAAATGCAAAACGGGTATGTATTCTGGTTATGAATCCGCAAAACGGAGAGATTCTTGCGCTCGTGGATGTTCCGGAATATAATCTGAACGATCCTTACAAGCTGCCGGAAGGCACTGTGGCATATACCGAGGAAGAAAAACAGGACGCGCTGAACCGTATGTGGCGGTGTTTCTGTATCAATGATACATATGAACCCGGTTCTACATTTAAAACAGTAACAGCAACTATGGCATTTGAAGCTGGGGTTTTATCCGTAGAAGATACCTTTAACTGTCCGGGATTTAAAATTGTGGAAGACAGGAAAATCAGATGCAGCAAGGTGACCGGACATGGACATCAGACATTCCGGCAGGGAATCATGAATTCCTGCAATCCTGTATTTATGGAGGTTGGAGCCAGAGTCGGCGTAGAGGGTTTTTATTATTACTATGACCGGCTGGGACTAAATGACAAAACCGGTATTGATCTTCCGGGAGAAGCGGCGTCCATTATTCATAAAAAAGAAAATGTGGGACCTGTGGAGCTGGCGACGATGTCTTTCGGTCAGTCCTTTCAGATCACACCACTGGAACTTGCCAGAGCGGTATCTGCTATAGTAAACGGCGGAACGCTTGTGACGCCGCATTTTGGGAAATATATAACCGATGAAAATGATAATATTGTAAAAGTTTTGGAATATCCCACTGTTGAGGGAGCAGTCAGCGAGGAAACTTCCGCTACCATGCGTGACCTTCTGCTTTCTGTCGTGTCGGAAGGAACCGGGAAAAACGCCAAAGTAGAAGGATATGCCATTGGCGGGAAGACGGCTACCAGTGAGAAGCTTCCGAGAAGGAATAATAAATATATTTCTTCTTTTCTGGGTTTTGCTCCGGCGGATGATCCGCAGGTACTTGCGCTTATTCTGATTGATGAACCGGAAGGCGTATATTATGGCGGAACCATAGCGGCGCCCGTGGTAGGGAAACTCTTTTCCGACATTCTGCCATATCTTGGAATTGAAGCAGATTATTATCCGGAAGAAACAGAGACGAACTGATCATTTGAGAATAGAACATATGTTAAGGGAGAAAAGACAATGAATTTGAAAATGGATGTGATTTTACCGATACTGATATCCTTTGGTGTGAGCGTACTGCTCAGTCCGATTCTGATCCCGTTTCTGAAAAAGCTGAAATTCGGACAGTTTGTGCGGGCGGAAGGACCGGAAAGCCATCTGAAAAAAACAGGAACGCCGACGATGGGCGGATTGATTTTTCTGATTAGTATTGTGGTTACATCTGTTTTTTATATTAATGTTTATCCGAAAATTGTGCCGGTTCTGTTTGCTACACTTGGATTTGGATTTGTGGGATTTATTGATGATTATTTGAAAGTAGTCATGAAAAGTTCCGACGGTCTGAAGCCTTGGCAGAAAATGCTGGGACAGATCATCATTACTGTTATCTTGTGCGTTTATCTTATGAAAGTGATGAAGCTGGGAACCGATATCCGGATTCCGTTTACCGATAAAAGCGTGGATTTGGGAATCTGGTACTATGCGTTAGTATTTCTGGTTATGCTGGGAACGGTCAACGGCGCCAATTTTACCGATGGTCTGGATGGACTTGCCTCTTCCGTTACGGTATTGATCGCAACATTTTTCACGGTTGTGGCAATCGGTTACAATGCAGGAATCACGCCGATTACCTGTGCGGCGGTCGGAAGTCTGCTGGGATTTCTGGTATTTAATGTGTATCCGGCAAGAGTTTTTATGGGAGACACCGGCTCCCTTGCCCTTGGCGGGTTCGTCGCCTCGACGGCATTGATCCTGAAACAGCCGCTGGTGATACTTATCGTGGCGTTTATTTATCTGATCGAAGTGATTTCTGTTATCATTCAGGTTGCAGTTTATAAGAAAACAAAAAAAAGGGTATTCCGCATGGCGCCGATTCATCATCATTTTGAACTCGGCGGCTGGCCGGAAACAAAAGTCGTCGCTATTTTTTCAATCGTAACGGCAGTGCTTTGTATGATAGGATTTTTGGCGGTTTAAAAACCAGGAGGATAAGTATCAATGGAAAATAAGAAAGTCTTGGTCGCAGGTGCGGGAAAGAGCGGGATCAGTTCTGCAAATCTTTTGCTTCGGAACGGAGCCGAAGTGGTTTTATTTGATGAGAAGAAAGATATTGATAAGGAAGCAATTCTGAGACACTTTAAGGATCAGAACCATGTTTCCGTAATATTGGGAGAAATATCGGATGATGTTTTGTCAGAAGTCGACCTCATGGTTATCAGTCCGGGTATTCCCTGCGACGCGGATTTCGTGAATCATATCAGAAATAAGAATATACCGGTATGGAGTGAGATAGAACTTGCATACTATTTCAATAAAGGGAAAATTGCGGCGATAACCGGAACCAACGGAAAAACTACAACGACAACTCTGGTGTCGGAAATATTTGAAGCATATCAGAGCGACAGTATCGTAGTCGGAAATATCGGTATACCGTTTACAAAACTGGCGGATTCCACTGCGGAGGACACTCTGGTTGCAGCGGAGATCAGCAGCTTCCAATTGGAAACCATTCATGATTTCCGTCCGCATATTTCGGCGGTTCTGAACCTGACGCCGGATCATCTGGACCGTCATTATACGTTTGATAATTATGCAAGAATCAAATTTGATATTGCGAAGAACCAGACAGATAAGGATTTCTGTATTTTGAATTATGACGATCCGGAAGTTGTGAAACGCCGGAATCTCGTGAAAAATGCAAAAGTGATCTTTTTTAGTAAAGAGACGCCTCTTACGGACGGGGTTTATTGCAAAAACGGAAAAATCGTAATCAATGATGACGGGGAAGAAACAGAGGTTATGGCAGCGGATGAATTGCAGATTTTAGGCAGCCATAATCTGGAAAACGCACTGGCGGCAGTTGCGATTACCTATTATATGGGAATACCTGTAGATATCATTCATTCTGTATGTAAAGAGTTTCAGGGAGTAGAGCACAGGATTGAATATGTAAAAACCGTAAGAGATGTTGCATATTACAATGATTCCAAGGGCACGAACCCGGATGCGGCTATTCGTGGTATTCAGGCAATGCAAACCACTACCTTTTTGATTGCGGGAGGCTATGATAAACATGCAGCATATGACGAATGGATTGAAGCCTTTGACGCGAAAGTGAAATATCTGGTTCTGCTTGGGGCAACCGCGGACGCTATTGCAAAATCGGCGAAAGAGCATGGGTTTAACAATATAATAAAAGTTGAAAGCCTGAAAGAGGCGGTGCAGTTTTGTTACGAACACGCAAAACCGCAGGATGCAGTGCTTCTGTCACCGGCATGTGCAAGCTGGGGAATGTTTGAAAATTATGAGCAGAGAGGAAAACTCTTTAAAGAATATGTCAATGAACTTGAGGAGTGATGCAGTTGAGCAGTAATCAGACCAGAAAAAGAAAAAAAACTTCCTTTTTCATAAGGGGTACATATTTTGATTATACCGCTTTGTTTCTGATCCTTTTCCTTGTCTGTTTTGGACTTCTGATGGTATACAGCACCAGTTCTTACATTGGAAACCGGAACTATGGGGACAGCGCGTATTTCTTCAAGCGCCAGCTTATTTTTGCGGTGCTTGGGATTGTCTGTATGCTGGTTGTTTCAAGAATCCGTTATCAGAAACTCAAGAATTTCAGTCTGATTTTTATGATAGCGGAAACACTTCTTTTACTTCTTGTACTGATCATAGGCAGCGCGAGCAACGGTTCTACCCGTTGGATTGAAATAGCAGGAATCCGGTTCCAGCCGTCTGAAATCGCAAAAATGGCGCTGGTTATCTATATGGCGCATATCTGTACCGCAAAGAGTAAAGAAATGCGGAATTTTCTGGATACGGTTAAGATGTTTCTTTTTCCTGCGGGCATGATTGTTCTGATCGCCATCGAGAACCTGAGTACCGCGATCATCTGCTTTGTGATCGTTGTTGCCATCTGGTTTGTGGCAACGCCGAATCTGAAGTACCTTCTTATCTTTGGCGCTGTAGGTGTTGCGCTTGCTGTAGCAGGTATTTTTCTGGTTGGTTACCGCGGCGACCGGATTGAAGCGTGGTTACATCCGGAAACTTCGGAAAACGGATATCAGACCATGCAGTCCTTGTATGCGATCGGTTCCGGCGGTTTGTTCGGAAGAGGGCTGGGACAGAGTATCCAGAAGATGGGATTTATTCCGGAAGCGCATAACGATATGGTGTTCTCGGTCATCTGTGAAGAATTAGGTATTGTCGGCGCCGTAGGAGTCATTATCGTCTTTCTGATGCTGCTTTGGCGGTTTAAATTTATCAGCGAAGGCGCGCCGGATCGGTTCGGCGGTCTGCTGGTTACCGGTATTATTGCACATATTGCCATTCAGGTAATTATCAATATCAGTGTTGTTACTAATGTAATGCCGAATACGGGCGTTACGCTGCCGTTTGTCAGCTATGGAGGAACTTCCTTGGTCTTCCTTCTGATAGAAATGGGACTGGTGCTTTCCGTATCCCGGCAGATACGTCCGCATCGGGAAAGGGACAGAAATGCTTCTGTTCCGGAAGAAAGGTAACCGCATATGAAGAAAAAAGGAATCGTTCTGATTGTGATCCTGGTAATCCTTGCCGGAGGAATCGGATATTTAAGTACATTTCATTTAAAAACAATCGAGGTTACGGGCTGTAATCTGGTGTCAGAGGAAGATGTGCGAAGCGCAGTGGAAAACAGCGGTTTTTTGAACAATACGCTCGTTTTGTATCTCAAGAATAAATTTCAGCCGATAGAAAATATACCGTTTGTTGCAAAACTGGATATCGACTTCGTATCTAAAAATCAGGTGGTTGTAACCGTATATGAAAAATCCATTGCAGGCTGTATCGAATATATGGACGGCTATGTCTATTTTGATAAGGACGGAATCATTCTGGAATCTTCCGGTGAAAGAAAACCTGGAATCCCCTGCATTGAAGGATTGACGTTTAATAGCTGGGAAAAGGGAGAAAAACTGCCGATTGAAGATGAGGAGAAGTTTAAACATATTCTGGCAATTACGCAGCTTTTGGAGAAATATCAGCTTACGATCGACGGCATTGAATTTACGCCTGAAAATGAGATTGTGTTATGGCACGATGCGATCCGCATTGAAATCGGAGAGGGGGATTATCTGGCGGTTCAGATGATGAATCTCGGAAGTATTCTGGAAGGCCTGGAAGGAAAAGAAGGCACTTTATATATGAAAGACTTTACTTCTGATGATGCGACTGCAAGTTTTAAAGCAAAATAATTATGGAAATAACGAATTTTGTATTGATTATTTACAAAAAAACATTTATTATATGAATAGAATGTCCAAATTGTAACATGAAATAAGAATACAATATTAAGGAGGAGAAAACCTTGCTTGAAATAAAATCAAACGATGAAAAGACGCCGGCAAGAATTCTGGTAATCGGAGTTGGAGGAGCCGGAAATAATGCAGTAAACCGAATGATTGATGAAAATGTCGAAGGTGTTGAACTGATTGCTATTAATACCGATAAGCAGGCATTATCACTGAGCAGAGCAACCACAAAGATTCAGATTGGCGAGAAGCTGACAAAAGGTCTTGGTGCGGGTGCGAAGCCGGAGGTTGGCGCCAGCGCGGTAGAAGAAAATCGGGAAGAGATCAATGACATTATTAAGGACGCCAATATGGTTTTCGTTACCTGCGGCATGGGCGGCGGTACCGGAACCGGTGCTGCTCCGATTGTAGCAGAGATTGCCAGAAACCTTGGAATCCTGACCGTCGGCGTTGTAACAAAACCGTTTTCCTTTGAAGGAAAACCTCGTATGAACAATGCGTTAAACGGTATTGCAAAGCTGAAGGAAAATGTAGATACATTGATTGTTATTCCAAATGACAAGCTTCTTCAGATCTGTGATAAGAGAACCAGTATTCCGGATGCCTTGAAGAAAGCGGATGAAGTTCTGCAGCAGGGCGTTCAGGGTGTTACAGACCTGATCAACAAGCCGGGACTTATCAATCTTGACTTTGCAGATATTCAGACAGTTATGCGTGATAAGGGTATCGCCCATATCGGTATCGGACGTGCCAGCGGTGACAATAAGGCTGTGGATGCGATCAAGTCCGCAATGGATTCGCCGTTGCTGGAGACGACCGTAAGCGGCGCTACGGATATCATCGTAAACTTCTCCGGAAATATTGGAATTGTGGAAGCATACGATGCGATTACATATCTTACAGAGGTAGCCGGCGAGAATGCAAATATTATCTTCGGTACCGTTGATAATGATGTGATGGGTGAGGACGTCAGCATTACGATCATTGCAACCGGTCTGGAGGCAAATGAAAAGAGTACAGGCGGAATTACTATTCCGAAGAAGTCCTCAAAGCAGCCGTCTTATGCGGATCAGCCTATCGGAGGAATCAAGCAGCCGACATTTGGCAACAATAAACCAAAGGGAGCGGTTCCTGTTCCGCTTAATCTGAAATCGCAGTCCGGTATTCAGCAGGCTCCGCAGCCGCAGAATGCAGCTCCGCAGAATACCTCCGCAGAACAGGCAGCGCCGGAACTGGACAGAAAGCCGACTCCGCTCAAGACGAACGGAAACCAGAGCATTAAGATTCCGGATTTCCTGAAGCGCGGATAATTCATTCCGAAACGGAATCATTTATTATATGTTATATATAGAAAGAAAAGCCGGTTTGGAAATCGGCTTTTTCTTTTGCATTATTTATTTCCTGCGGGGAAATAATAATTATATTAAAATAGCAGGAATAAGAATTGGAGGATGTAAAAATGAAAATCTGTTTTTATGATACAAAACCATACGATAAAATCTGGTTTGAACCGGCGGCAAAGGAAAAAGGATTTGAGATTACATTTCAGGAAGTAAAACTAAACCGTGATACGGCGGTGCTGGCTTACGGATATGACGCCGTCTGCATTTTTGTGAATGATACGGCGGATAAGGAAACGATTGAAAAACTGGCAAGATATGGCGTTAAAGTTATCCTGCTCCGGTGCGCCGGATTTAATAACGTGGACCTGAAGCAGGCGGAAAAAGCGGGAATCAAAGTGCTGCGGGTGCCGAGTTATTCTCCCAGCGCAGTTGCGGAATACACAATGGGCCTCATTCTTGCCGTAAACCGGAAGATTCATCGGGCGTATGTGCGTACCAGGGATTTTAATTTTAATATCCATGGTTTGATGGGTATCGACTTAAAGGGAAAAACTGCCGGCGTCATCGGAACCGGTAAGATCGGACAGGAAATGATCCGGATATTACGCGGATTTGATATGGAGATACTGGCTTATGACTTATATCCAAATAAGGAGCTGGATGTACAATATGTTCCGCTTGAGGATTTATTTAAAAAATCCGATGTGATTACTCTGCATTGTCCGCTAACAAAGGAAACAAAGCATATCATAAACAAGGAACACATTAAAATGATGAAAGACGGCGTTATCCTTGCCAATACTTCCAGAGGCGGTCTGGTGGATACGGAGGCTCTGCTGGACGCTTTGGCGGATGGAAAATTCAGCGGCGTCGGTCTGGATGTTTATGAGGAAGAAGATGAGTATTTCTTTGAGGACTGTTCCAATGATCTGATTACGGATTCGGACCTGATCCATCTTACTTCTTATCGAAACGTTATTCTGACTTCTCATCAGGCATTTTTTACCGAAGAAGCGATGCGGGCGATTGCGGAAATTACGATTGAAAATGCGGATTCGTTTATTTCGGGCAAAAACCTTAATAATTTAATCAAGTAGAAAAAAACTGCTAATATAATAAAGTAAATCTACTTTTTTTTCAGTTTGCCTTTTCATTTTTATTCATGTAATTTATAGGTATCGAGGCAAAACATGGGTAAGACAAATGCATAACAGAATTAAATGAAGCATAAATTGTTGAGTGAAATGTTTGCCGAAATAAAAACGAAAGGAAGTAGATATTATGTCAACATCAACAGTACCAAAATTATTTGGCTCGTATACGTTTGGTGACGCGGTCATGAAGGAGAGACTTCCGAAAGCCGTTTACAATTCGTTACGGGCAACCATTGATGAAGGCGCACCTCTCGATCTTTCGATTGCAGACGAGGTTGCTACAGCAATGAAGGAGTGGGCAGTAGAGTTAGGAGCAACGCACTATACGCACTGGTTCCAGCCGCTCACAAATATTACTGCTGAGAAGCATGATTCCTTTATTAACGGTACGGAAGACGGTAAGGTCCTTATGGAGTTCTCAGGAAAAGAACTGATTCGTGCAGAGCCGGATGCATCTTCCTTTCCGTCCGGCGGTTTAAGAGATACTTGCGCAGCCAGAGGTTATACAGCATGGGACTGTACTTCTCCTGCATTTGTAAAGGATACCCCTTCCGGAACAAAGGTACTGTGTATCCCTACAGCATTTACTTCATATACAGGTGAATCCCTTGATAACAAAACACCGCTTCTTCGTTCTATGGACGCGGTAGATAAGCAGGCAAAGAGACTGCTGAAATTATTCGGCAAAACGCCGATGCGTGTAAAGTCATCGGTTGGACCGGAGCAGGAGTATTTCCTGGTTGATAAGGCGAAATATAAGAAGAGAGAAGACTTGGAGCTGACAGGACGTACCCTGTTCGGTGCGCCTGCACCAAAGGGACAGGAACTTGCGGATAATTATTTCTCAAGTATTGAGGATAAGATCCTGGTCTTCATGAACGATCTGAATGATGAACTGTGGAAATACGGTATTCTGGCAAAGACGCAGCATAACGAAGTTGCGCCGGGACAGTGCGAGATTGCACCGATCTTCTCAGATACCAATACGGCGACCGATAATAACCAGCTTCTGATGGAAATCTTAAAGAAGGTTGCAGACCGGAACGGACTAGCATGTCTAATCCATGAGAAACCATATGCCGGTATCAATGGTTCCGGAAAACATAACAACTGGTCCATGGGAACCACAGACGGAGAGAATCTTCTGGATCCGACGGATTCACCGGAGAAAAATCTTCAGTTCCAGCTTTTCCTTGCCTGTATCATAGAGGCAATTGACGAGAATGCAGAACTCTTAAGAGCTTCCGCTTCGTCCTGCGGAAATGACCACAGACTTGGTGCAAATGAAGCGCCGCCTGCAATTATCTCCGCTTACCTCGGCGAGCAGCTGGCAAGCGTTGTAGAGCAGATTATTGAAAAAGGTGAGGCTGAGGCAAAAGTATTTGCCAAGGTTTATGACTCCGGCGTAACCACGCTTCCGAAATTCACCATGGACGCTACCGACCGGAACCGTACATCGCCTTTCGCGTTTACCGGAAATAAATTTGAATTCCGTATGGTTGGTTCCACCCAGCCGGTATCCCAGCCGACAACCGTTCTGAATACGATAGTGGCAGAGGCTATGTGCAAGGCGGCCGATACATTGGAAGGTGCGGAAAACTTTGAAGAAGCATGCAAGGAATATGTAAGGAAAACCCTGACAGACCACCAGAGAGTTATCTTTAACGGTAACGGTTACTCACAGGAGTGGGTAGAGGAGGCAGAGAGAAGAGGGCTTCCGAATATCAAGTGTATGGTAGATGCAATTCCTTATTATAAATCTGAAAAGTCGATCGCATTGTTCGAGAAGATGGGCGTTATGAGCAAAGTGGAACTGGAAGCAAGAGCTGCAGTTATGTACGAGAATTACGCGAAGTATATTAACATTGAAGCGCGCGTCATGATCGATATGGTAAAGAAGCAGATCCTTCCGGCAATCCTTTCTTACGAAGGCGCGCTTGCAAAAGAAGCGGCGGATATTGCCCGTTCTTCCATTGAACCGACTGTTCAGAAGGAAATGATCGCAACGATCGCTGGTAAAGCTGCCGAATTGAAGTCTGCGACCGAAGCATTAGAGGCAAAGCTTACAAAGGCTGCGGATCTTTCAGATGATCTTCATGCATGGGCAAAGTATTACCATGATGAAGTATTCATGAGCTTTCCTTCTGTCAGAAAGCCGGCGGATGAATTGGAGGAGATTGTTTCCAAAGACGCATGGCCGATTCCGACTTATCGTGAATTGCTGTTTGAAATCTAAATACGTATTTTCCCAGAGCGGTCCTTTCTTTTCGGACCGCTCTTTTTTTCTTCCTTTTTCCGTATTCAGGTGATATAATAGGCTGGTATGGTTAAAATAAGGAGTGAAATAAAAGATGGAGACATGTTTAGTCAGCGTCATTATTCCGTGCCATAACAATAATGAAACAATCAGCCAGGCTGTTTCTTCCGTTCTAACAGAAAAGCGGATTCCATTGGAAATCATCATTGTGGATGACGGGGCAACCCTGGATCAAAAGCTGCTTCCTTTTCCTAAAGATAATCCGGAAATGATCAGGGTATTTACCTTGAAAAAAACCAGAGGGGCAGCATATGCAAGGAATCTGGGGGTAAAGAAGGCAAAAGGACAGTATGTCGCTTTTTTGGACGCAGATGACTGGTGGGCAGGAAAAAAGCTGGAAAAACAACTTCTTCTTATACGGAAATATCAGAGGCATAAAAAAGAAGAACCGGTTCTTTGTTTTACCGGAAGAAAGTTATGCAGAGCGAATGGGGAAATAACAGAAAAATACATTCATGCCCCGAAACGGATTGATTACCGCTCGCTTCTCAGGCATAATGCGGTCAATTGTTCCTCGGTCATCCTCAAACGGGAAACGGCTTTAAGGCATCCCATGCAGGAGGACAGCGATCTGCACGAAGATTATCTCTGCTGGCTTCAGATTCTGCGGGAGGGAGGCTTCGCCGCGGGAATTGACGAGCCGCTGTTATACTACCGTGTGAACCGCAGCAGTAAATCGGGAAATAAATTAAAATCGGCGGTTATGACTTACCGGGTGTATCGGAAACTGCAGCTGCCGCTTTATAAACGGATTTTTTATTTTATATCGTATACATGGAATGGGATCAGAAAGTATTTGTAATGAACAAAGGAGTTTTTTGAATGGAAAAAGGAAGAGCGGAAATAATACTGGATAAGCTGAAAGAAGAAGTTGAGAATGCGCAGAGCGTCCCGCTTTCTTCCGGAAAGGTTATGATCAGCAGGGATGACTTTCTGCTTCTGCTTCATAATCTGGAGGATAACCTGAAGCATGAACTTCAGGTTTACCGGGAAGTGACGGACAAACGTGCAAAGATTGTAAACGACGCGAAGAAAGAAGCGGAGGAGATCATATACGAAGCGGAGCAAAGCGCGAGCCGGATCCGGGTAACAAAGCAGAGGCATACGGAAGTTCCGGTATTCAAGCAATCCGACCTCACGAAGAATGAGAAAATGGCGCTTCGGACCGCAAATGATATCTATGCGGCGTCGTTAATCTATACAGATGAAATGCTGACGGAAGTCGATCATTTACTGCATAATGCATACAGCCTGATGGAGCAGGAATATGGAAAAATGATGGAAATGATGCAGACAAGGATCGCAGAAATATCAAACAACAAGGCGGAACTGGTTGCGAGCCTGAATGACCTGAGCAAAAATGACCGTTACGGCCAGATATTGGAGATCAGCCAGCTTCTTGCCAACGAACTGTATCATGAGCGGGAACTGGCGCGAATGAAAGAAATTGAAAACAGCAGACAGATGAAGATACATTTTGATGATGAACCGATAGAACCGGAGACGCTGGATACAGATACTCCGCAGGTTGAAAAGAAGGATGAAAAAAATGGAGATTAAACCGTATTATCGAAAACTGAACTATTATGAAACCGATCAGATGCAGGTGGTGCATCATTCCAACTACCCGCGGATCATGGAGGAATGCAGGCTGGATATGATGGAGCAGATCGGAGTGTCTTATGACAGATTGGAAGAACTGGGGATCATCATTCCGGTTCTGGAAATCCATTGTTATTACAGGCAGTCCCTGAAATATAATGATGAAATCCTGGTGGTTCCGTCTCTGGTAAAATTAACGCCCGTCCGGTTCACTGTGACATACAAATTTCTGGATGCGAAAACCGGAGAACTGAAACATACGGCGGAGTCCAGTCATTGTTTTGTGAATCGGGACTTTAAACCGATGAATTTGAAAAAAAGTTTTCCGGAGATCTATCAGGCGTTCGAAACCCTGAAAGATGAGACGTGACGGAGGTGTTATGATGATTCAGAATAAATATACCGGCGGTAATCTGGAATTTTCCTGCGAGGTATTTCCGCCGAAACGAAACGACGATATCTATGAGATATTCCGGACGCTGGATGAGATTAAAGAACTGGAACCGGATTTTATCAGCGTTACATATGGTGCTGGCGGAAGCAACAGCAAAAAGACCGCAACGATCGCCGCTTATATACAGAATATCTGTGAAATAGAAGCTTTAGCGCATATGACAGCCGTCGGTATGACGGATGAAAAACTAAACGGTCTTTTGGAGGAACTGGCAAGGAAAGGCGTAAAAAATGTTTTGGCGCTCCGCGGAGATAAACCGAAGACAATGAGCGATGAAGAATTTGAAAACCGGAAATTTCGGTATGCATCGGATCTGATACCTAAGATCAAGTCGGCGGGAGATTTCCGGATTGCAGCGGCATGTTATCCGGAGGTTCATCCGGAGTCGGAGTCGGCGGAAGTGGACATAAAATATCTGAAGCAGAAGACAGACCTGGGAGTGGATATGCTGATCACCCAGATGTTTTTTGATAATGAAAAGTTTTACCGGTTTCTGGAGCGGCTTCACAAAGCGGATATCCATATACCGGTTCATGCGGGAATTATGCCGATTACTTCCGCACATCAGCTTGGTACTACGGTGCAGCTTTCCGGTTCATCCGTTCCGACAGAACTTTCCAACCTGATCGCCCATTATAAAGACGATCCTTACGGCATGAAGCAGGCGGGAATTGAATATGCCGTCCGCCAGATTGAAGGCTTGATGAAGGAAGGCGCAGCCGGTATTCATTTATACAGTATGAACAAGGCGGACGTGACAAAAGAAATCTATCAGGCAATTCTATAAGCATATAAAAAAGAACCCGTTTTTCGGGTTCTTTTTATATTCCGTATCTTTACTTGAGAACGGATTTCCGTTTGTAACGCTTGTTCTGATACAGGATTTCATCCGCCTGAATCAGAATATCTTCGATATTCAGCGTTTCAGAACAGGTGAATTCCGTAATGCCATAGCTTAGATCAATGTAATAAGGTTTTCCGCAGGTAGCATTTACGTTGTTGGTATATTCGGACAGGGCGCCCGTAATCTTATTTTTCATATCCGTTGAATTGATCAGGGTAAATGCTACAAATTCGTCGCCGCCGAGACGGGCGATAATAGCGTCGTCGGAAAAACTCTTTCGGAGAGTTTCCGCTATCTGCTTTAATGCGAAATCGCCTTCCTTGTGTCCGAACTTATCATTGACCTGTTTCAGGTTGTCCATGTCGGCAAAAGTAATGATACCGGTTTTCCCTGCATTTGACTTGAGATTGATGTAGCGCTGCGTCACTTCGAAGAAACCGCGCCGGTTATAGAGCTGCGTAAGCTCGTCCGTAATATACAAGTGGTTGAGAAGGTCGTTTTTCTCATTGATCTCACTCATGGTAGACTCCAGCCGGTTCTGGATCGCAAACTGTTGTTTCATCAGAGAGATGAACTTCAGCGAAGTACCGAGCTGCAAAGCTGCGGCATAGATATTGCCGAACGTATGAATGTCGGCTTCGCAGACAAACAGACCGTGCTGGACTTCATTTGTAAAGATAGGCGTAACAACCATGGTACGACGGATGTCGTTGTTCGTATATTTATTATGGAATACCATGGAGGATGGGATGATCCGGTCTTCTGCGTGGAAGACGGAAATCTCGCCGTCTTTATTGCATGCCTGGAAGAGTACGTTGTCCGGAATCTCCCAGCGTCCGTTCGGATACTGTTTTACAGGCTGGTCATAAAGGTAAATATAAGCGCTCTTGAAACCGGAGTTCAGAAGTTTTTCCATAATGAGCTGGAAACATTGAGTCTCATCGTTGCTTGTAAGAAGCGTGTCTCTTGTGATATATACGGAAGACCATGTATCGGTCTTATGCTGACGGATCGTATTGTGCAGCTCGCTGGACAGCGTGCAGGAAAGATATGAAAGCGCAGCACTGAACGATTTGGAGAGTTTCAGCGTCTTTTCCGGCTGAATATCCAGATTTAATAAAAACTCCGACAAAAGGTTCAATGTATAGGAAAACTGTTCATTTGAAAAATAATTGATCAGTTCGCTGTTGAAGATTTCATTAATTTCGTCCTGAATCTGCTGACGGCTTGGCGTCTTGGAATCGTCAAAAATCGGGTAAATAAAATGCAGGAAAAACGGATCCAGAGTCTGGAACATCTGCTCGGCATAAAAGGAGTTAAAATAATGATTCATGAATTTTTCTTTAAAATAATCCAGCAGTTCCTCCGGTGTGATTTCCGATAACCGGCGATTGAGGGTCTGGATAGAATTCGAATCAGAAGCAGGGCTGCAGCCGCAGGAGTTCCTGCGTATCAGGTTGGAATGCAGGAGAGATTTTGTGGTCTTTCCTGTTTTTACCAGAGAAATCGCCTGATACAGGGCGTTATATCCCAGATCCATAATATTGTTCTCAACGGTTGTAAGCGGCGGATCCTGTACCAGCGATGTGATGGAATTGTCAAAGCCGGTTACCAGAATATCTTTTCCGATCTTATAACCGCGTGATTTCAGTACCCGGTATCCGCCGATCGTCATCTGGTCGTTGGCAAATACGATGGCCTCCAGGTCCGGATGCCGATCCAGAAGTTCGCTTACCACTTCTTCGGAATATTCGGAAAAATTACCATATACAATCTTACTGTCATCTACAGGAATATTATTCTCGGCAAGAACAGTCCGATAAACCTTCAGACGTTCCCTTGCGTCTGCATTTTCTTCCCGACCGCCGACATAACCGATGTTCGTCTTTTTGTGTTCTTTGATCAGGTGCTCAATGGCTTCGCGCATACCTGTCGTACCTTCTGTATAAAGATACGGATACCCCGGAACCTCGACTTCAATGGTAAGTATCGGCACATCAAAGCTGGACAAAAAGGTCTTCTTGTCCTCTGTAGATATGAAGCTTCCGATAGAACCGATGGAAACGATCAGAGCGTCCAGCGTTTTGTGGGATGCATAGTAGAAGATAGAATTGTACTGATAATCGTATTTTGCATTCTTGGGATCGTTGTAAGTCGCATCCAGATACATGCCCGGAAAAATAATGAGATTTGCGTCGGCTTCTCTGGCGGCATATTCTACGCCTTTCAGTACTTCGTACGCATAATCATTATCAAGATGGCATGTGAAAAAACCTATATTCGGTCTATTTTCCAGCATTATTTTTTGTACCCCCTGTAATGAAGAAAATTTTTATCTTAATTTACCCAACAACTATGTATATTCTATCACAGATTGGAAGATTCTTCAATGTTTTCCGTACAAAATATTCTATGGTTTCTTGTTTACAAACGATGGTATTTCCTCTATAATAATTTGGTACGAAATGTAAGGCGTAAGCCGGATAGAAATGCATATGCAGGAGGAATGGAAAATGGATTACAAGAATGCCGGTGTTGATATTGAAGCAGGCTACCGTTCGGTGGAACTTATGAAAGGACATATCAAAAAAACCATGCGGAAAGAGGTTCTGACCAGTATTGGCGGATTTTCGGGCGCTTTCTCCATGGAAAAGCTGAAGGAGATGGAGCATCCTGTGCTTGTTTCCGGAACAGACGGCGTCGGAACGAAATTGAAACTGGCATTCATTCTGGATAAACATGACACGATCGGGATCGACTGCGTCGCCATGTGCGTTAACGATATTGCCTGCGCTGGCGGAGAGCCGCTGTTCTTTCTGGACTATATTGCGTGCGGAAAGAATCATCCGGAGCAGATCGCCGAGATCGTAGGCGGTGTGGCGGAAGGCTGCGTGCAGGCAGGAGCCGCATTGATCGGCGGCGAAACAGCCGAACATCCGGATCTTATGCCGGAAGATGAATATGATCTTGCGGGATTTGCGGTCGGAGCCGTAGATGAAAAAGACCTGATCACAGGAGCTGATATCCGTCCGGGAGACGCTTTGGTCGGCATTTATTCTTCCGGTGTTCACAGCAACGGTTTTTCTCTTGTCCGTAAGGTATTTGAAATGACAAAAGAGTCCCTGGAGACTTATTATGAAGAACTGGGGAAAACTCTCGGAGAAGCGCTTCTCACACCGACAAAAATCTATGTGAAAGCGCTGCAGAGCGTGAAGGATTCCGGCGTAAAGATCAAAGGATGCAGCCATATTACAGGCGGCGGATTTTATGAAAATATTCCGAGAATGCTTCCGGAGGGAACGAAGGCTTCCGTCAGAAAAGACGCCTATGAAGTTCCGGCAATCTTTAAGCTTCTGGCGGAAAAAGGAAATGTATCGGAAGAAGTTATGTATAATACATATAATATGGGAATCGGAATGGTGCTTGCCGTTGAAGCAGAGGATGCGGAAAAAACACTTGCCGCAGTACGAAAGGCCGGTGAGGACGGCTGTATTCTAGGTTCTGTGAAGGAGGGCAAAAAGGAGGTAGAAATATGCTGAGAGTTGTCGTCCTTGTCTCAGGAGGCGGAACCAATCTGCAGGCGATCATTGACGCCGTAAAAGACGGCACGATCACCAATGCGGAACTTGTGGGCGTAATCAGCAATAATTACGGGGTACGCGCATTGGAACGTGCGGAAAAGGCCGGAATCCCAAATCAGGTGATTTCTCCAAAGGATTATGCGTCCCGCGAAGAATTTCACAAGGCTTTGCTTCAGGGCGTAGATGCTTACCGGCCGGATCTTATTGTTCTGGCAGGTTTCCTTGTTGTAATCCCGGAAGCGATGATCGACCGTTATGAAAAGAAGATTATCAATATCCATCCGTCTTTGATCCCGTCTTTCTGCGGAACCGGATATTATGGTTTGAAAGTACATGAAGCAGCGCTGGAACGCGGTGTAAAAGTAACCGGCGCTACCGTGCATTATGTGGATAAGGGGACGGACACAGGACCGATTCTTTTACAGAAAGCGGTTCCGGTTCTGCCGGGTGATACCCCGAAGATTCTTCAGCAGCGGGTGATGGAAGAAGCTGAATGGAAACTGCTTCCGGCTGCTATCAATCAGATTGCAAATGAGGCGGTATAGAGCGTGTATCGAAGGAGGAAAATGAAATGAAGGTTTTAATCGTAGGCGGCGGCGGAAGAGAGCATGCAATCGCATGGAAGTGCAGCCGGAGTCCAAAGGTGGATAAGCTCTTTGCAGCGCCGGGAAATGCCGGAATTGCAGAGGTTGCGGAGTGTGTGGATATTTCTGTCATGGATGCGGAAAAATTAGTGGCATTCGCAAAGAAAGAAGCCATTGACCTTGCGATCATCGGACCGGACGATCCGTTGGTGGCAGGCGTTGCGGATTGTTTTATTGAAAACGGTATCCGTACATTCGGTCCTGAGAAAAAAGCGGCGATCATAGAAGGCTCCAAGGCATTTTCCAAGGAGTTGATGAAAAAATACAAGATTCCTTCTGCTGCTTCTGAAACATTTTCAGATCCGGAATCGGCGCTGAAATATCTGGAGACAGCAAATATGCCGATCGTTCTGAAGGCGGACGGACTGGCGCTCGGAAAAGGCGTTCTGATCTGTAACACTCTGGAGGAAGCAAAAAGTGGCGTAAAAACCCTGATGCTGGACCGTCAGTTCGGAAAAGCGGGAGATACCATCGTAATCGAAGAATTCCTGACGGGCAGGGAGGTATCGGTCCTCTGTTTCTGTGACGGAAAGACGATTAAACCGATGACCTCTGCGCAGGATCATAAACGTGCAAAGGATGGCGACCAGGGACTGAATACCGGCGGAATGGGAACATTTTCTCCAAGTCCGTTCTATACAAAAGAAATAGATGATTACTGTAAGAAGCATATTTATCAGCCGACCATTGACGCCATGCATGCGGAAGGCAGGGATTTTAAAGGAATCCTGTTCTGTGGTCTGATGCTGACGGAGGACGGACCGAAGGTTCTGGAATACAATGCGAGATTCGGCGATCCGGAGGCGCAGGTTGTAATACCGCGGATGAAGAATGATATGATCGACGTTATGGAAGCCTGTATCGACGGACGGCTGGAGGAAATCGACCTTGCGTTTGAAGAGAATGCCGCAGTCTGTGTTGTATTGGTGTCCTATGAGAAAGGATTCGTCATTCATGGATTGGAGAATTTCCGGGATAAAGACGGTTATTATGTATTTCATGCCGGAACGAAGAAAACGGAGCAGGGCGTTGTCACGAATGGCGGACGTGTCCTGGGCGTAACGGCAAAGGGCGCCGACCTCTTTGAGGCGCGGGCGAATGCATATAAAGCCACAGAATGGATAAACTTTGATAATAAGTATCTTCGGCACGATATTGGTAAGGCAATCGACGAACAGTAACAGGTAAGATTTGTATTCCGGATTGCCAGTATGTGCGAAGGATCTGAAGTATAGAATCGGAGGTAGAACATTGAAACTGGAATATACGGAACTTGCCCAGGCAGCTCTGAATAAAGCAAAAAAGATTTCAAAAGATATGCAGCAGAGTTTTGTCGGCAGCCAGCATATTCTGTTCGGACTTATTTCCGTCGGCAGAGGCACAGCCTATACAGTGCTTGCAGGAAACGGATTGTCCAAGGAAAAGCTGGATATGATGATAGAACAGGCGTCACTGGAGGACAGTGATCTTCTGATCGCAGGAGACGGCAGCTATACGGAGCGTACGCTTGCTATTCTTGAAAATGCAGAAAATGAAGCTTCCAGACTGGGAGAATCCTCAATCGGAACTGAGCATATTCTGCTGGCGCTACTGAAGGACAGAGAGTCCGTAGGCGCAAGACTGATTCAGGCATTTAAGGTAAATATCCAGAAACTTTATATTGATATCCTGATGGCATGCGGAATCGATCCGCAGACTGCAAAAAGGGATTACGCCGCGGTATTCGGAGGAAAAGCAAAGAAAAAATCCCCGACGCCGGCATTGGATCAGTTCAGTAAGGATCTGACGCAGGCGGCAGCCGACGGCGAACTGGATCCGGTCGTGGGACGGGAACAGGAAATCCAGAGAGTGATGCAGATTCTCAGCAGACGTATGAAGAACAACGCCTGTCTGGTGGGAGAACCGGGCGTTGGAAAAACCGCTGTGGTGGAAGGACTGTCCCAGCTGATTGCTTCCGGCGACGTTCCGGATACACTGAAAGGGAAAAAGATTCTCAATCTGGACCTTTCCAGCATGGTTGCCGGTTCCAAATACCGGGGAGAATTTGAGGAGCGCATTAAGAAAGCCATCAACGAGGTAAAAACCTCCGGAAATATCATACTTTTTATAGATGAACTCCATACGATTATCGGTGCAGGCGGTGCAGAGGGAGCCATGGACGCTTCGAATATTCTGAAACCGTCCCTTTCCCGTGGGGAAATTCAGATCATCGGCGCAACCACCAGAGTGGAATACCGGAAATATATCGAGAAGGATGCGGCATTGGAACGGAGATTCCAGCCGGTTTATGTAGAGGAGCCGACAAAGGAAGAAACATTGGATATTTTACATGGGATCGCTTATAAGTACGAGGCGCATCATCATGTAGTGATCGACGAAAGTGCGATGGAGGCTGCTATCAATTATTCCATCCGTTATATCAATGACCGGTATCTGCCGGACAAAGCTATAGATCTCATTGATGAGGCGGCAGCCAGAAAGCGTCTGGGGATTCTTTCGGAGACCAAAACATCCCTTTCACATGAAAAAGAAATTCTGAAACTGCAGGATGAATTAGAAGAACTGATTACGGAAGGAAATCTTGAGGAAGCTTCTGAAATAAGAGAGAAGATTTCCTTAGAAGAAAAAGCAAGGGACAAGGTGCGGAAGAATAAAAGCCGGAATATGCGAAAAGAACTGGTTGTGCAGGAAAGCGATATTGCTGATGTTGTTTCCGTCTGGACCAAAGTTCCGGTCAGCAAGATTTCCCAGTCCGAGCAGCAGAAACTTCTCAAACTGGAAGAGACGCTGCATCAGCGCGTAGTGGGACAGGAAGAAGCAGTCAGCGCTGTTGCGAAGGCAATCCGCAGAGGCCGTGTCGGATTGAAGGATCCAAAACGTCCGTCAGGTTCTTTCTTATTCCTGGGGCCTACCGGTGTGGGAAAAACCGAACTTTCCAAGGCGCTTGCGGAAGTGCTTTTTGGAAATGAGAATAATATTATCCGTGTGGATATGTCGGAATACATGGAGAAGCACAGTGTTTCAAAAATGATCGGTTCGCCGCCCGGATATGTCGGATTTGAGGAGGGCGGACAGCTCTCGGAGAAGGTGCGTAAAAATCCGTATTCGGTTATTCTGTTTGACGAGATTGAAAAAGCGCATCCGGACGTCTTTAACGTCCTGCTTCAGGTTCTGGATGACGGTATGATTACAGATTCCCAGGGAAGAAAAGTGGATTTCAAGAATACCATTATCATCATGACCTCCAATGCCGGCGCATCCAGAATTATCGATCCGAAAAAACTGGGATTTGATACAGGAATCGATAATCCGGATATGGATCATGACGACATGAAAACAAACGTTATGGATGAAGTGAAGAAAATGTTCAAACCGGAATTTTTGAACCGGATCGATGACATTATCGTATTCCGTTCCCTGTCCGAAAAAGACGTCATGGACATTGCAGCCCTGATGTTAAAGGATTTGAAAAAGAGGGCGGAGACGAACCTTTCCATTCATATCACATATGGAGATACCCTCAAAAAGTATATTTTTGAAAAAGGTTATGATAAGAAATACGGCGCCCGTCCTTTGAAGCGAGCAATTCAGACATATGTGGAAGATGAACTGGCAAAAGAGGTACTGAGCAAGCGGATCAAGAAGGGGGATAAGGTCAGCATTTCTGTCTGTGAAAATAATCTGAAATTTTCTGTAAAGTGATAGAAATCTGTAGAAAAAAATTTGAATTTATACTATAATGGAATCAGCTTTAAAACTGTATAAAGTACAAGAGGAGGATATACCACTATGGCAGTAGTAAAGGAACTCATACGGGAAGAAGAGAATGGTGCACTTAGTTTCGGTAATTATGAGCTTCAGGAAAAAACAAAGCAGGACGGCTTTGTTTACAATGGAGACAGCTATAAGATAAAGACTTTTTATGAGATTACAAAACTGGAGAAGAACGGTATGTTCGTCTATGAATCCGTTCCGGGAACGGCAGTCCATGATTTTCGTGCGACGGATAAGAAAGTAATGTTTCGCGTTGAAGGGGATAAAGACGCACAGGTTACTTTGGAACTGGAAGCCGAAAAGGAATACAAGGTTCATGTAGATGACGTTTACGTCGGAAAGATGAAGACCAACCTGGGCGGAAAGCTGAGCCTGAGTGTTGAGTTGGAAGAGAATGATTCCATAGGTGTTGTGATCGAGAAGTTGTAGACGGTACATCAAACTGAAAATTATGATACTTGCAGCGTCTCCGGACAGCCGATATGCTGTGCAGAGACGCTGATTTTGTATACCGGAACAGATTAGAGGAGATAGAAATGGCAAAGGAAAAACAGATATTTTTCTGTAAAGAATGTGGTTTTGAATCGGTAAAATGGATGGGACAGTGTCCCGGCTGCAAAAATTGGAATACCTTTGTGGAAGAAAAGGTGACTGTGTCACAGAAAAATAGCACTCCGGTACGGGACAGGATTAAAGCAACCAGTATTGCAGAGGTATCTGCTGAGTCTGAGATACGGATCAAGACAGGTATCGGAGAGCTGGACCGGGTATTGGGCGGCGGCATTGTAAAAGGTTCTCTGGTTCTGGTGGGAGGCGATCCCGGTATCGGAAAATCCACCCTTCTGCTACAGATGTGCCGCAATCTGACTATCTCTGGTATCCGCGTACTTTATGTATCCGGAGAAGAATCACCGGCGCAGATCAAGATGCGCAGCGAACGGCTGGGAGCATATGATGAACGTCTGCTCCTTTTATGTGATAATGATATGGATAATATTGAACAGAATATCGAGCGGTGTTCGGCGGATGTGGTAATTATCGATTCGATTCAGACTATGATGATCGCCGAATTGAATACAGCGCCGGGGACGGTATCTCAGGTGCGTGAGGTGACCGCAAGGCTTTTGCAGACTGCAAAGCGTCAGGGAACAGCCATTTTTATCGTCGGACACGTGACAAAAGAAGGAGTGGTGGCCGGTCCGCGCGTGCTGGAGC
>CANRMC010000004.1 GCA_947631605.1 uncultured Lachnospiraceae bacterium | reverse complement strand
CGTATTTTTCTCGAAAATATTGATCAATAGCTGCATACTGACAATGGCGTCCACCCGAATACCGGTCGCCTCATACTCCCCAAGCGGAGTCTTATGTTCCAGAACGATCAACGCGCCTGTTTTTGCTCTTCCCAGCTCGAATGCGGTTTTCACCAGTTCGTTGATCGTCCGGTCAGACGTCCGTTCTTCTTTCGCATTCCTGTCATCGAAATCAAACATATTTTTAAAGATCTGTTTTCTTCCCAACTCCTCCAGCGCCCGCCTGAGTTCCGGCTGAAACAGAACAATGAGCGCAATAATTCCGACGCTGATGGTATTTTTGGCAATCCAAAGAATGGTATTCAGCTGTAACAAGGCTGCAATACCAATAAAAAGAAGCAGGATCACGATTCCTTTCAGCAAAGTCCATGCCCGGCTGGACTTGAACCAGAGGAGAATGTGATAGATGATATATGCAATTATGATGATTTCCAATATGTCCGACCATGTCACACGCGGCATATAAAATTCATCAAAGTATGAACCCAATGTTACCCAGAAACTTTCCAAAACTGTCCTCCATCATCGATCAATATCAGGAAATATCCCTATAAGCATATCAAAGCGGATAACTATCCGCTTTGATATTATGCCTTTTTCTGCCTGTTTTTTTCTTCGGAATTTACGACTTTTACATCTTTATTGGCTGCCGATACACCCAGCTTCGGAATGGCTTTTACATAGTAGTAGTATTCATCGTCCTCAAACTGGACAATTTCAGTATGGGCATAGTCCACAAACCCTTTCATAAACTGGATCGCCACAGCAATCACCATGCCTACCACTGCATTCCATACAGTCTGGCCGATACTCATCTCTCCAATGACATCGGAATAACTCACCAGCATATTTGCCAGCACATAAACGACGCCGCCTGCGGCGATCGCAACATACCATGAATAATCAAAAGACATTCTGTAAATGACGTATGTAATCAGAACTACGACTGCAAAAACTGCGATCATCTTGAACATTTCTTTGTTCTTCAGCTGTTCAAACAAATATGAAAATGCCTGAACCTCTTCGCTGTCCGTTGCCGAAGCCAGCATATAAGATAAGTCGCCGACATATTGGGAGAAAAAGTATAAAATCACTCCGAATGCCATTGGTATGATACCCCCGATACCGGCTACGATTGCCACAATAAGAGGCGTTATACCGCTCAAATGTATCAGGAAGAAGATTGGCACCATTAAAAGCACATAAGCGTATTTCGGAAAGAATCTCACATACAGACAGTACATAGCAATAAAAAGTACAACGAATACCGCCCCGATCTCCACCGATACGCAGAAGCAATGGACGGCGATATCAATTCCCGCTACAAAAAACATAAATCCGTCCGTAAGAAGCGCGGAAAGAATCGAAATCAGGACAACGACTGCAGTTTTGTTAAACAGCGGCGAATATCCAAACAA
The DNA here is from genome assembly GCA_947631605.1 of uncultured Lachnospiraceae bacterium. Taxonomy (GTDB): domain Bacteria; phylum Bacillota; class Clostridia; order Lachnospirales; family Lachnospiraceae; genus CANRMC01. The sequence continues at coordinate 43,900 of CANRMC010000004.1, read as the reverse complement.
CGAATTGATGGAAAAAAACAAGATCAGTGCACCGATAAAACGGAAAAGCGGCGTCACGATTTCATCATATTTTCTAAAAAAGTCTCTTACACTATCTCGTATCGTAAGCAATACAGCCATTATTTCTTTCTCCTTTCCGTTTGTGCCTCCATATCATCCTCCAGTTCCAGTTCGTCTCCTCCTATGCCGGAGCGGACGCGTACGCCTTTCATTTTCTTCCGTCCCTTTTCCCTATTTTCTCCAAAAGTTATCAGCTTCTTCAGGTTCCGGTTATATTCGATCAATCCCGGTTTCGCCCGATAATACCGGATCGCATAAACGACAAAGGCAAAAATCTGATACAGCAGAGCAAATCCAATATAGCCGAGCAGAAAAACGCCGATGGTTTTAAAATAATCAATTTCATTAATCTTATTTAAAATATCCTGAAACCGCAGCATGACAAAAACCACCACAAACATCCAGTAACAGACTGTCGATGTCAGAAGTGTTTTGAGGCAGTTATATTTGATATAATCTTCTTTATAATATTTTCCCAGAACAAGGTCTTTGTTTTCTTCGTTTTTCTCATAAATGGCGATATGAGTCATCAGGCGGACCTTATCTTTATTTACCATTTTCCGTCCTCGCTTTTTATCCCGTTTTCGTATGCCGGCCGGGATAAAATATCTAATATCCCAGCATGACAGTTATCCTGTGTTATCATAGCATAAAATCAGGTACTTATCAACATTTATCTAAGATTCTCCTATTCTTACCATTTTACCTTTTCCATATAAAATATCCGGCTCATAAGAGAGTTTTGCCTTGCGGAGGCCTGGTATCCCCAAATCCTCTTCTCGGTTTACATAAGTATATCCCTGCATACAGTTCCGGACAAATTCCCGGTTTATCATCGGATACGCTCCTTGAATATCTGCATACGCTTTCTCAAAATGGACGACGAAGGTATCTTCCGTAAGGGGTTCGCCGATCGTAAAAGCAATCACCTGTCCGCCTGCCTTTAAAACCCCGCCGGTAAGTCCCAGTTCCTCCATATGTGCGAGTGCAAAATCCAACGCCCGTTCCTCATAGTCCTTATCTTCTTCGCTGATTCCTTCTTTACTGTCATGCCACTTATGGGCGAGCATCATACAGGCGTCCCTGTTTTCATCGTCGATCAGGGCAAATTCATAATCAGGATATTGCTCCAGGAAGCGATTGATATGGTTTCTTTTTCCATGAAGTTTCTTTCCCTTTAGATCCGCAAGCTTCTCAACTTTGTAGATATAATCCGCAATATCCCTGTCATATGTGGTTTCAAACTGTCCCGGATACCATTCTTCCACAATTGATTGAATCTCTTCATTCACCAGAAATACTGCCGGAAGTCCTTCCTTCTGAAAATATGCAAGGATTTCATCGAACGCCTCCCGTTTATTTCCCGCACCGATCGGAAAGGTAAAAGCAACTGCCTTCCCATCTTTCATTCTGGAGAAAGAAATCGTATCCCGGATAATCGTGAAATATGTTTTGTAATATTCTCCCCACAAAACGGTATTGGCTGCGCACAAGTCGCAGCCACGATATCCGTTATATTTTAAATATTTTCTGATCGTATCAATATTTGCCAGTTCGGGTTTTATAAATTCCATGCTATAAACCTTCGATCTATTTTATTTATTCCGGACTGTAAAGCAATGTCTTTACATCATTATGTCCGTACTCATATAATCTGTCTTTGATGTATGTCTTAACATCAGAAGGTGCATTGATAACTATGATCTCCATGAATTTATCCACATAACCGCACCACTTCTGATAGATCGCTTCTATATCTTTTTCCGTTGGTTCATGGCTTGCCCGGCTCATATCAACGCTGATGTTGGTATTTGAATTCATAATCTCCCTAAAGCCCATGGATTTGAACTCGATACCATACGCAATGAACTGGATTTCCTCGGTTTTAACAAACGCACAGTCGTACATTTCCGTTATCAGCGGCATAATACATTCATCTGCTTCATCAAAGTAATGGCAGTAGAAGTACATATCTTCCTTCCTTCTGCATTCTGCGATATCCTGATTATTATACCAGAAATAATCGCCGCCGTTGAATTCCGGCTCCAGCGTACCGAATTTTTCAACAAATTCCACTTCATGCTTCTTTATTTTTTTCTTCTTTTCCGGTTTCTTCGGCACAGGATTTTCATTCAGGAAATCTTCCATCTCGCTCATATCCTGAATTCCGGCTTTCGGATTCGTCGTATTGACAGGACTTACGGAATTAACCGTATTGATATTTACGGCGTTTACAGGATTCACCGGCACAGTCTGGCTGGTGACCGGAAGCGGACGGACTTCCTCCTTTGGATATTCGGCAGCCGGTCCGAATGCGCTGTCGGAAAATGCACTATCCGTAAATGCGCTATCCGTAAATGCACTGTCGGCTGCGGTCTGTTCCTCTTCTCCGGACTCTTCTTCCGTTGTACTTTCCGCTATATTTTCCGCTTTTTCCTCCGAAACATCCGGAAGTTCTATCGTATGCTCCTGCGGCACATTTTTATCTTCTGCATCATCGAAAGTTTCTTCCGCAGAAGCAGAAATTTCACTGTCTGAGAACGCGCTGTCTGTAAATGCACTGTCTGAGAACGCACTATCCGTAAATGCGCTGTCTGTAAATGCACTGTCGGCGCCTATGTAATTATCGTCATCTGAATCGTCTTCTATTGAGGTTTCTTCCGGTGACGTTTTATCCTCAAGATTTTCTTCATCTTCGTCTTCATCGTCTTCTTCCTCGTATCTCCTTCTGGTTCTAACCGGCTGTGTCTCCGGTTCCTTCCCCTGTCTCAGAACCAGAACAGAAATCACGATCAGAACGATAAGCAATACGATCAAAAGCGCGGCGAAGATAATGCTGATCAACCCAACATTTTCAAATTTCATCCGACAATACCTGCCCTTTCGTAACAAAATTGTAATAAACCATTCATAGTATACTACATAGAATATTGATTTTCAATTCATTTTTTCTTCCATTCTAATTCCCTCTGTGCTATACTTTCAAAAGTAACGAAAACCATTGGTTTCAGTGAATGATAGACAAGGAGTAATCAAGTATGGCAGAAGTAAGAACCAGATTTGCGCCAAGTCCTACCGGCAGAATGCATGTCGGAAACTTGCGGACAGCGCTTTATGCTTATCTTATAGCAAAACATGAAAACGGAAAATTCATCTTAAGGATCGAGGACACCGATCAGGAACGGGAAGTGGAAGGCGCCGTTGATATCATTTACCGCACGCTTGCCAAAACAGGTCTTGTCCATGACGAAGGTCCTGACAAAGACGGCGGCGTCGGTCCATATATCCAATCAGAACGTCAGGCTCAGGGTATTTACTTAAAATACGCCAAAGAACTGGTAGAAAAAGGAGAAGCCTACTACTGTTTCTGCACCAAGGAACGGCTGGACAGTCTGGAAACGGATATGGAAGGAAAGACCGTTTCGAGATACGACAAGCATTGTCTCAGTCTCTCAAAGGAGGAAGTAGAGGCAAATCTTGCGGCAGGAATGCCTTATGTTATCCGCCAGAATAATCCTATAGAGGGAACTACCACCTTCCATGATGAACTGTACGGGGATATTACGGTTCCGAATGAAGAGCTTGACGATATGATCCTCATCAAATCCGACGGCTTTCCGACCTATAATTTTGCAAATGTGGTGGATGACCACCTGATGGGTATCACCCACGTTGTCCGCGGCAACGAGTACCTTTCTTCCGCACCAAAATATAACCGTCTGTATGAGGCTTTCGGCTGGGAAGTACCGGTTTATATCCACTGCCCGCTGATTACGGATGAAACCCATAAAAAACTGAGCAAGCGGAGCGGTCATTCCTCGTTTGAAGATCTGTTGGAGCAGGGCTTTCTGACGGAAGCCATTGTAAATTTTGTGGCACTGTTGGGCTGGTGTCCGGAGGAAAACCGCGAGATCTTTTCCCTGCCGGAACTTGTAGAAGCCTTTGATTACCACAATATGTCCAAGTCCCCTGCGGTACTGGACATGGTAAAACTTTCGTGGATGAACGGCGAATATATCAAAGCCATGGATCCGGACGCCTTCTACGAAATGGCGCTTCCTTATATCCGCGAAGTGATAACCAAAGATCTGGATATGAAAAAAATCGCATCCATGATCCAGACCAGGATTGAAACATTTCCGGATATCAAAGACCAGATTGATTTTCTGGAGGCTGTGCCGGAATACAGCATTGAAATGTATACGCACAAGAAAATGAAAACCAATACGGAAAATTCCCTGGCGCTTCTTTTAGAAATTCTCCCTCTGTTGGAAAGTGCGGAACATTTTGATAATGATTCTTTATTTGAAATGCTGCAGAATTTTGCAAAAGAGCATGAATACAAAACCGGTTTCGTAATGTGGCCGCTTCGAACCGCCGTTTCCGGCAAACAGGCGACACCCGGCGGCGCCACCGAACTTATGGCATTGCTTGGAAAAGAAGAAACCATAGCAAGGATCCGGGCGGCAATTCAAAAGTTGAGCTAAGCTTCACTCTTTTGAAGAACATTTTTCAGATTATCCGTTTCCTGCAGATACTGATTGATCTGCCCGCCGATAAAGATCACATAAACGCCGAAATAAAGCCAGAACATGATAAGAATGATCGTGGTCAGACTGCCGTACATGGAGGACTGGCTGCCGTAGGAAACGATATACCATGAAAATAAACGGGTGAGCGCCACCCATGCAAGGGAGCCGAAAACGGCTCCCGGAAGCTGTTTCATAAATTTCAGTTTTTTATTCGGCATTGCCGTATACATGCACCAGAATACAAGAAACATCAAAAGAAAAGATCCGACGCTCCGAAGGCCGATAATGAGCGTCGTTATATTTTCGTAGTGTGGGAATTTACGGATTACCCAGTTGGCGATCTGGTTGCCGAACATATTGAGGACAATGATCACGATGATCATAACGATAAATACACCCGTATAGATCGCACTGATGGCTCTGGTCACAAAATAATTCCGTTTTTCTCTGGCGTCATATACTTCATTGAGTCCGTTCCGGATCGCCATAATCCCTTTTGATGCGGACCATAGGGCGATAATGATGGATATGATCGTCACGGAATTTGTTGAATTAAAATAAATATCATTAATAATGTTGACCAGAAATGTTTCAAACTCCTCCGGCACGATATTCGCCAGAAATGCAATAAGCTGGGATCGGGTAAAAGGCAGAAATCGCGTCAGCATAAGGAGAATATTGGCAATCGGAAAGAATGACAGGAGGATAAAAAACGCTGATTGGGCCGCAAACGCACCCATATGATCGCCTTTCGTTCCCTGTCCGAAGTCCAGTATGCTTTCCGCCAGTTTTCTTACCATTCCAGACTACTCCTCTTCCTTATCCGAATCTTCTTTTTCATCTGCGGATTCTTCCTCTGAAGCCTCTTCTTCCGGTTCCGTCTCTAACATTTTATCTCCATAAATATAGTCAAAATCCACATAACGGAAATAATGGGATAATATGTATTTATAATTATACCCCTGTTCCGCCAGAAGTTCTGCACCGTTCTGGCTCATTCCCACGCCATGTCCGAAACCGCCGCCTATGATGGTATAGCCGTCCGGATTCTTCTCAATATAATAATATGGACTTGGAAGAGAGGTCCAGTCCTTAATGACAGAACCGTCCTGTCTTATGATCACGACATCCTTCGGTGTTATCAGATTCCGGATATTCGTCTGACCAGACACCTGTATCACATACTCCGATCCATAAATCAACATTTCCAGAACGACACCGCTCTCACTCCGTTTCGTGATCTCCACGGACTCCACATCTCCGATAGAAGGAATCTCCTGATTTCGGAAATTACCATTCGGTCCCTGAACCTTGATCCCACCGTCGGAATTTTTTATCCGGTCAGAAAGCATTGTATTGATGGCAACGCTGAATTCCCGTGCCGTAAACGGTATCTGCCAACGATAAAACGGCAGATCCTTCTCAATCGTATCATACCCATAACTGTCAGATATAAACTTCTTGAAATCCGCTTCTTCGGACAGATTGATATCCTTCTTATCCAGAGTTTCCACACCGGCAGTCAGATACTCGTACCGGTTCCCGCCCCAGATATCTGTATTCGGACTGGTCACGCCTGCGGATGTAGAAAAATAAAACGGAGTGATCAACCGGTTCTGATAGGTCATTACCATGCCATAGGTATCTTTGACCGCAAAAATTGACGTTTCCGTCTCCGGCACATTGTTATACACCTGACACATCGTACTGTCATCCAGATGCGCGCCATAAGAAGCATAACTTCCGTCCTTCATCTTACTATAAGCATAGCCGCGGGCGCAGATCGCCATCGCTTTCTGCGCTTCCTCCGAATAGGAAGCCGGAACCTCGCTGGATACGACCGCATACAGATATTCCTCCAGCGGCAGGTCATTTACCACATGGAGACAATCGTTCATTACCGTCACTTCCAGAACGCCCCGATATGCCGGAACACCGGAACTGCGGGCCAGATTATTGATCATCAGTTTATCGGAAGGTTCTACGCTTTCAATTTTTATAACAGATTTTATTTCATAGTCCTTTGGCAGGATCCGAAAGATTTCTCCGGAAGCATAGACAACCGGTTCTTCTTCGTTCACAGTCACGGAAAATGCTCCCTCTCCGCTGATCTCAAGTGCAATATGTTTATAAGATGAGTAGGAACTGTCATTTAAGATCACGCGTATTCTTTCAGAGGTAATCTCATCTTCGATCAGAACCGTCTTTACGGTATTTCCGGAAGCTATCATTTTTACCTTTTTATACCCCAGAAGCATATTGGAAGTTTCTTCACGGTATGGTTCATCACCGGATACATTAAATACTTTATAATGCTCATCAAATGAATATGCGCCTTTTCCTTCCATGCGAAGTCCCTCTTCTGTCACGGAAATAATGCGTCCCTCCATAGTATCTTCCATATAGTCCAGCTTCGTAACTCCCGTATTATCGAGCGTCACATCCGCTACACAATGCTCTTTTTCTTCAACCCCTGCCAGAAGCGGAAATGTCACCAGTTCCCGATCCGGCATAAATGTGCAGCTTCCGTTCCCACAGGAATCAATCCATGCATTATAAAATGTCACTGTCTCGCTGCTCTCATCACCCAATTTGAAAATAACGCCGTCCTTTAAATATACGGTCATAATGCGGTTCTGGCACTCTTCCGGAATCTTCACGCTGTCCACCGGATATTCCGCGGCACCGTCATATACCGCTATCGCCAGCATCTCCTTTTTTGCATCGCCATCTGTTGCGGCGGAAAGATTCCCGTTTTCCGCATTCTCATTTTCTGTATTTTCATTCGAAGCGTCAGAATATGTAATCCCATAAAAGAACAGACTGCGTTTTTCAATCCCGCTGATCGCTCCGGAATCGATGATCCTAAGATAAAGACGGTCAAAAATCTCCGCCGGCACCCAGTCCTCCTCTTTATAACCTTTCAATAAATCTTCATAAACGGATGGATCCAGTCCCAGCGTATGTATCATCTGCTCAATATAAATCCTGTCGATATAATCACTCTTATAAAGCGGATCGATCAGCCGCGAGAGCTTCGTCTGCATCTCCTCGTCAGAAGCAAGATAACTGACCGGTTTTTCCACTTCGGAAAATGTATAATATACCTCTTGCGCCTTTTTCTCATCCTTGTGCTTTTTAACTGCATGATGAATGATCACGCCTCCCAGTATTCCGAAAAGGACCAGAAAGCCGGTTATGATGCCAATGGCCTGTCTGCTCAATTTTTTCATAAAATCCTCCCTACATCAAAGAAAGCAGCTTTCGCTGCTTTCCCATAAAGCGAATCGTAATAAATATCCAAAATGCCGGCTCCTACTTTTTGAGTCCTAGCCATGCTAGGTGGGTGCTCGCATACAACTTTCTGAGGTCCACGCAAGGAGGCATGTCATCCGGTTGTAAATATTGAAATCCCGTCAAAATAAATGTAGGTTCAAAATCATAGGAGGTATCGCACATCCCAGATATTTATCACAATGATCCGCTTCAATCATCTTGTAGAATCTTTAAGATGATTATAACCTAATTATATGTAAGAATCAAGCAAATTATTTATTTTCAAAAATTCCATATAATTCTAAAATAAATTCGTTTTTTCTACCATTCAATCTCCGAGATCGGAACCGGATCCGGATTTTCCGTAATCTCTATTACCTTTCCGCTCTTGAAACGGATCAGCCTGTCGGCCATCGGCGCAAGCGCCGAATTATGGGTGATAAGAAGTACTGTAATATTATCCTTCCGGCAGGTATCCTGCAATAATTGGAGAATCTGCTTTCCGGTATTATAATCCAATGCGCCGGTCGGTTCGTCGCAAAGCAGAAGTTTCGGATTTTTCGCAACCGCGCGGGCAATGGATACTCTCTGCTGCTCACCGCCGGAAAGCTGAGCCGGAAAATTATCTTTTCTTTCCGAAAGCCCGACGCGATCCAGCATTTCAGAGGCATCCAGCGCGTCTTTGCAGACCTGAAGCGCCAGTTCCACATTTTCCTTCGCCGTAAGATTTGGGATCAGGTTATAAAACTGAAAAACAAAGCCGATATCCGTCCTTCGATAACCGACCAGTTTCCGTTTATTGTATTGTGTAATTTCATTCCCGTCTACAATGACCTGCCCGGAAGTCGGAACATCCATTCCGCCGAGAATATTTAACGCCGTCGTTTTTCCTGCACCGGAGGAGCCGAGGATCACTGCCAGTTCTCCGCGCTCCACATGGAAAGTCGCATCGTCCAGCGCCCGTATGACCGCTTCGCCGGAGCCATATTCTTTTGTGACATGATTAAATTCTATATAAGCCATTTTTCCGGTCTCCTTTTTTCAGACATATTGTAGCATATATAGCATAGTATTTTCCAGTCTTTTCCGATACCCGCACTTTTTATAATCTTGTCTGGTAAATCCTGCCGCAATATGATATGATAGCAAAAGAAGCTTATCACTCGCACAATGAGGTATTTTACATGAAGAAGAACTGCATCGTCGCTCAGTCCGGCGGGCCTACCGCCGCCATAAATGCATCCCTTGCCGGTGTTATCAGCGGCGTATTGAACAGTGATTCCTATGACAGAATATATGGCGCCGTCCATGGTATTCAGGGGGTTTTCAATCGTAATTTTCTGGACCTCACCGAACTCGCAGGTCTTGCATACAGTCCGATCGACCACCTGTCCACCACGCCTGCCATGTATCTCGGATCCTGCAGATATAAAATGCCTTCCATTCAGGACTCTCCCGAAACTTATGAAGAAATCTTCCGGATTTTCGAAGAAATGAATATCGGCGCCTTTTTCTATATCGGCGGAAATGACTCGATGGATACAACGGCAAAGCTTGCCGAATATGCAAGAAAAACCGGAAACAGTATTAAGATCGCTGGAGTTCCAAAGACAATTGATAATGATCTGATTCATACGGACCATACCCCTGGGTACGGTTCCGCAGCAAAATATATTGCAACCTCTATGCTGGAGATTGCCCACGATACTTATATTTATGATATTCCATGCGTAACGATCGTGGAGATCATGGGACGAGACGCCGGCTGGCTCACAGCCGCAGCCGCACTCGCCCGCAATAACTATAATCCGACACCGCAGCTTATTTATCTTCCGGAAGTTCCGTTCGATAAAGAACGATTTCTTCAGGACGTGGAAACAGAGATCAAGAAATCAAAGAATATCGTGATTGCGATCTCAGAAGGCATCCGGTACGCTGACGGCACCTATGTCAGCTCCCATGCCGCAACGGATGACAAATTTGGTCATGCGCAGTTAAGCGGAGCAGGAAAAGTACTGGAAGCTCTCGTGAAAGACCGGTTAAAGATCAAGGTTCGTTCCGTTGAGCTGAATATTCTGCAGCGCTGCGCCGGACATCTGGCTTCCCGTACCGACCTCGACGAAGCAGTAAAACTGGGAGAATTCGCTGTTTCCTTTACAGCGAAAGGCTATACCGGTTTCATGACCGCAACCAGACGGAAATCCGACATTCCATATCTCTATGACATAGAAATGGCGGATGTCAGCCAGATAGCCAATCGGGCAAAAACAGTTCCGCTTTCGTGGATCACGCCGGAACATAATAATATCACGCAGGAATTCATGAACTATATGCGCCCGTTAATTCAAGGTGAAGTTTCAATATCCTATCGGGACGGACTTCCGGTATATATTGAAATCCCTCATTTAAGGAAATAAAGAAATAAGGAGGACAAACGAATGGCATGTTTCTTAGTACCGACTGCCGAGGCAGTTGTAACCACCGTTGCTTCAAAGGCAGCAAGATCAAAAGAACAAAAAACAGAGTCTGCGCCTGTTCATAACGAAGAGGAGACTTGTGAAATCGCAAAGATTCCTTTCTCCAGAAAGCTGAAATGGCTCTCCAATATGCTCTGGGGCGGTTCCGGACTTCTTGCTTTCGAGCATATCTGGCATGGAGAACTCGTCCCTTGGTTCCCGTTTCTCACCAATGCCGCGAACCCGCAGGATGCAATGGAAATGCTCCATGAAATGGCAGTTACAGGATCTACCATGGCACTCTTAGTTACAACCGTATGGTGCGGCATGATCTTGATCACAGGACATATGCAGAAAAAAGCTTGGAAGGATATTTCCGAAAAAGCGAAGGAGGACGCATAATATGACCTTGCTTATCTCCGTATTTGCAGCGGTCATCAGCACAGTGCTCTGGTATCGAAACGCACCGGAAAACGATATGGTGCTGGCACCTCTCTGCTGGATGTACTGGGGCGCTTCTATCATGTGGTTCGCAGACGCCATTTATGAATATATCAAACTCGGCGCCGCCTACTTCAAACCGGAACCGGCTGAGCTCTTAAACGACACCTATCTGGGATTATCCGTCGTTGCTCTTGGTCTGGTTATCTGGATCGTGATCCTTCTGATCAAAGATCCGAGAGGCACAGTGAGAAAAACCCTATTCAAAAAATAATAAACAGCCGGTTCCCCAACCAAATTTGATTGGGAGCCGGCTGTTTTCTTATATTTATATCAGATTTGAATATCCCAGAAGATCGGCGTCTACTTCCACTGCCGCTTCTCTTCCTTCATGGATGGCCCATACGACCAGAGACTGTCCTCTGTGCATATCGCCGCAGGTATAAACCTTTTCTACATTGGTTTTATATTTACCGCTGTCGGTCTTAACATTGCCCCGCTGATTGAGCTCCACACCGAATGCTTCCGCAACATAGTTCTGAGCTCCAAGGAAACCGGCTGCGATCAGAACAATATCACAGTCAATGATATATTCGCTGCCCGGTTCTTCCGACATCTTCATTCTGCCTGTCTCAGGGTCTTTTTCCCAGTTCAGCATCACGCATTTTGCACCGCATACATTCCCGTCTGCATCCTTCAGAAATTCCTTGACGGTAGTTTCATAGATTCTCGGATCATCGCCGAACAATGCTATGGCTTCCTCCTGACCGTAATCCGTTTTCAGGACTCTCGGCCATTCCGGCCATGGATTATTTGCCGCCCGCTCTGCCGGAGGTTTCGGCATCATCTCCAGCTGTGTGACGCTTACCGCACCCTGACGGATGGAAGTTCCGACGCAGTCATTTCCGGTGTCACCGCCTCCGATGATCAGGACTTTCTTCCCTTCTGCACTTACAAACTGTCCGTCGGACAATCCGGAATTCAGCAGGCTCTTCGTGGTGGTTTTCAGGAAATCCACCGCATAATAGATACCTTTTGCATCTCTTCCTTCCGCATTGATATTTCTAGGATTTGACGCACCGCAGGCAAGGATGACTGCGTCATAATCTTCCAGAAGTTTTTCCGGTTTGATGTACTTTAATTTGGAATCCTGCAGATACTCTGCCATGCTGTCTCCTTCGGCAACTGTGGAAGGCGCTTTGCCTTTTCCGCCGCCGATTTCCGTACTGGTAACAAACTCAATACCGCTCTTGGTTAAGTATTCAACCTTACGGTCTATGATCTTCTTATCCAGCTTCATATTCGGGATTCCATACATCAGAAGTCCTCCGATCCGGTCGCTTCTCTCAAAGACGGTTACGGAATGCCCTCTCTTATTTAGCTGGTCTGCTGCTGCCAGTCCGGAAGGTCCGGAACCTATGACCGCCACTTTTTTCCCTGTACGGACTTTCGGCGGTTCACAGGATACATATCCCTGCTCGTAAGCATTTTCAATGATACATCTTTCATTTTCCTTAGTTGCCACCGGGTCTCCGTTAATATTGCAGGTACAGGCGGCTTCGCAGAGAGCCGGACAGACACGGCTTGTAAACTCCGGGAAATTATTCGTCTTCCGGAGACGTTTATACGCCTCTTTCAGATTTCCCATATATACCAGATCATTCCACTCCGGACAGAGATTGTTCAGCGGACATCCGGACGCCATACCGTTTATCATCTTTCCATACTGGCAGAACGGAACGCCGCAGTCCATACAGCGCGCGCCCTGTTTCTTCTGTTCTTCCGGCGGGAGCGGGATATGGAACTCATCGAAATTCTTGATTCTCGCCTTCGGACTTATTTCAATACTGGTTTTTCTTTCATATTCTAAAAATCCGGTTGGTTTTCCCATAATTCCATCTCCTCTCTACTTAACCTTCTGGTTCTTGATCGCATAAAATGCTTCAATCATGGCCTGTTCGCTGCTTAAACCTTTTACTTCCATCTGCCCGATGGTGGAAATCATCCGTTTATAATCATTCGGAATGATCTTCTTAAACTTCGGCAGATACTCTTCAAAGTTATTCAAAATCTCTTTACCCAGTCCGGAATTGGTATATGCCACATGCTCAGTGATCATATCCTTCAGTTCCATAACGTCGTACTTATCCACAACGGTTTCAATACTGATCATATCTTTGTTGAGTTTTGTATACAGGTCACTGTTCTGATCCAGCACGTATGCGATACCGCCGCTCATGCCCGCCGCAAAATTCTTTCCGGTCGGTCCTAAGATAACGACGCAGCCGCCTGTCATATATTCGCACCCATGTTCGCCCACGCCCTCGACAACTGCATAAGCGCCGGAATTCCGGACGGCGAACCGCTCGCCTGCAACACCGTTAATGAAAACTTTTCCGGAAGTTGCCCCGTACAACGCCACATTTCCGATGATAATATTTTCTTCCGGCTTATAAGCGATTCCTTTCGGCGGGTATACAATGATCTTGCCGCCGGACAATCCTTTGCCGAGATAATCATTACTGTCTCCTACAAGTTCCAGCGTAAGTCCTTTTGGAATAAATGCGCCGAAGCTCTGACCGCCGCTTCCGTTACATTTTACAATATAGGTATCCTCTTCCAACGTGTTGTAATATTTCTTTGTGATCTCTGCGCCGAATATGGTTCCCAGCGAACGGTCCGTATTCTTAATATCGATCTCAATACTCTTTTTCGTTCCTTTCGCGAGCGCCGGACCCAGTTTTTTCAGCAGGATCCTTTCATCCACCGTCTGCTCCAGTTCAAAATCATAGAGGTTCTTACCGGAGTAACTAATCTTATTCTGCTCGGAATCGATATACGGATTGTTGATAATTCTGCTCAGGTCGATATTTCGCTTCTCTGCTTCTTCTGTTACCCGGATCAGGTCTGTTCTTCCTACCAGTTCATCTACGGTACGGACTCCCAGCTTCGCCATATATTCCCGCAGTTCCTCTGCGATAAACATCATGAAATTCACCACATACTCCGGCTTTCCGCTGAAGCGTTTCCGGAGTTCCGGATTCTGGGTTGCAACGCCCACCGGACAGGTGTCCAGATTGCAGACACGCATCATGACGCAGCCCATGGTAACAAGCGGAGCGGTCGCAAATCCAAATTCCTCTGCACCGAGGATTGCTGCGATGGCAACATCCCTGCCGGTCATAAGTTTTCCGTCCGTTTCCAGAATTACCTTATTTCGGAGGTCGTTCATAATCAAAGTCTGGTGCGTTTCAGCCAGACCCAGCTCCCATGGAAGTCCGGCGCTGTGGATCGACGTCCTAGGCGCCGCACCGGTACCACCGTCATAGCCGGAAATCAGGATAACCTGCGCGCCTGCCTTAGCTACGCCGGCAGCAATGGTTCCCACGCCGGATTCCGATACCAGCTTGACGGAAATTCTAGCGTCTTTATTTGCGTTTTTGCAATCATAGATCAATTGCGCTAAATCTTCGATCGAATAAATATCATGATGCGGTGGCGGCGAAATAAGGCCGACGCCCGGAGTGGAATGTCTGGTTTTGGCAATCCAAGGATAGACTTTTCCTCCCGGCAGATGACCGCCTTCACCCGGCTTTGCGCCCTGTGCCATCTTTATCTGAATTTCCTTTGCACTGGTGAGATACCGGGAAGTAACGCCAAACCGTCCGGAAGCAACCTGCTTGATTGCCGAACATTTATTCAGACCGTCCTTTCCTACCGTAAGACGTTCCAGACTCTCACCGCCTTCACCGGAATTGGATTTTCCTCCAATCATGTTCATGGCGATCGCCATGGTTTCATGCGCCTCCTGAGAGATGGAACCGTAAGACATTGCTCCGGTCTTGAACCGCTTTACGATAGACGCGGCGCTTTCAACCTCTTCCAGAGGTATGCCGCCGTCTGCCGGATAATTAAAATCCATAAGTCCCCGCAGATGGAATAACCGTTCTTCATCGTCAATCGCTTCCGTATACTGCTTGAAGATCTCATAACTTCCGGTTCTTGTCGCCTGCTGCAGAAGATGGATCGTTTTCGGATTGTAAAGATGTCCCTCTCCCTGACTCCGCATTTTGTGGTCTCCCACACTCTCAAGCGCCAGATTCGTATATAATCCCAACGGATCAAATGCAGTAGAATGAAGCGCTTCTATCTGTCTCTGAATATCATCAATATCTACGCCGCCGACTCTGCTGATCGTATTCGTAAAGTATTTCTTTACCAGCTTTTCTCCCAATCCGACTGCCTCAAATATCTGGGAACCCTGATAAGACTGGATCGTGGAAATACCCATCTTGGACGCTATTTTTACGATTCCATGAAGGATCGCATAGGTGAAATCATCAACAGCCGCATAGAAATCCTTATTCAGCATATGGTTATCAACCTGTTCCTTGATCGTATCGATCGCAAGGTACGGGTTGATCGCGCAGGCGCCATATCCCAGCAGCGTTGCAAAATGGTGCACGTCTCTCGGTTCCGCGCTTTCCAATATGATCGACACCGCCGTACGCTTCTTCGTCCGGATCAGGTACTGCTCCATCGCGGACACGGCTAACAGGGACGGGATCGCCACATGGTTCTCGTCTACGCCGCGGTCGGAAAGGATAATGATATTGGCTCCGTCCCTGTACAGTTTATCCGCTTCCACAAACAGACGATCAATGGCTTTTTCCAATGATGTATGCTTATAAAAGGTGATCGGAATAACTGCCGATTTCAGATATTTTCCATTCAGGCTCTTTAATTTCAGCATATCCGTATTGGTAAGGATCGGGTTGTTGATCTTCAGCACACAGCAGTTCTCCGGTTTTTCTTCCAGAATATTACCTTCACGGCCGAGATATACGGAAGTCGATGTGACAACCTCCTCACGGATCGCATCGATCGGCGGATTGGTAACCTGCGCAAACATCTGATGAAAATAATTAAACAATGGTTTTACTTCATCCGAAAGAACTGCCAGCGGACTGTCGACTCCCATTGCGGCAATGGCTTCCGAGCCGTTCAACGCCATCGGCAGGATTGCGTTTTTATATTCTTCATATGTATAACCAAAGGATTTCTGCAGTCTGGAACGTTCTTCATCCGTAAGTTCCGGTACCCGCTTATTCGGTATCTTAATATCCTTTAAGTTTGTCAGATACTGATCGAGCCATTCACCATATGGCTCCGCTCCGGCGAAATGGTTCTTCAATTCTTCGTCCGCGATCAGTTTTCCCTTTACCGTATCAACCAGAAGCATCTTGCCCGGACGCAGTCTGTCTTTCATAACGATATGCGCCGGATCCACATCCAGAACGCCAACCTCGGAAGAAAGCACCAGACAGTCATCATCCGTAATATAGTAACGGGAAGGCCGGAGTCCGTTTCTGTCCAGAACCGCCCCCATATAATCTCCATCCGTAAATAAAATAGAGGCAGGTCCGTCCCATGGTTCCATCATGGTAGCATAATATTGATAGAAATCCTTCTTCATCTGTGAAATGGAATGATTGGACTCCCACGGTTCCGGAATCATGATCATCACAGCCAGCGGAAGCGGCATACCGTTCATAACCAGAAATTCCAACGCATTATCCAACCGCGCGGAATCGGAGCCGTCCGGATCTAAGACCGGAGTGATCTTATGGAATTCCCCTTTAAAATATTTGGAATCCATCGTCTCTTCCCTTGCGATCATCTTATCTTCATTTCCGCGGATTGTATTGATCTCACCGTTATGAACCAGATAACGGTACGGATGCGCCCGAAGCCAGCTCGGCGTTGTATTGGTAGAGAAACGGGAATGCACCAGCGCAATGGCAGATTCGTAATCCGGATCCAGAAGATCCTTGTAAAAGTTACGAAGCTGGTCAACCAGAAACATTCCTTTATATACGATCGTCCGGCTGGAAAGGGACGGAACATATGTATCTTCATTACTCTGCTCAAAGACACGCCGCACAACAAAAAGTTTGCGTTCAAAATCAATTCCCTTTTTTACGTCCGCCGGTTTTTTTATGAATCCCTGCATGATGCAAGGCATCACGTTTAACGCCTTACTTCCGAGAATATCCGGATTAATCGGCACCTTACGCCAGCCGAGAAACGTAAGTCCTTCTTTTTCCACAATGATCTCAAACATCTTCATTGCCTGTTTTCTTAACAGTTCCTCCTGAGGGAAGAAAAACATTCCGATTCCGTATTCCCGCTCCTGTCCGAGGTTCATCCCAAGTTCTTTTCCTACCTTCTTAAAGAACTTATGGGAAATCTGCAACAGGATTCCGACACCATCTCCGGTTTTTCCCTCCGCATCTTTTCCGGCCCTGTGCTCAAGATTTTCTACAATCTTCAGCGCATTGCTGACCGTTTCATGCGATTTGATCCCTTTGATGTTTACAACAGCTCCGATACCGCAGTTATCGTGCTCGAAGCTTGGATCGTAAAGTCCGCATTTTGTTTGTAACATTCTTTCCTTCTGCTCCATAACACTATCCCTTTCTAAATTGTCAAACTATTTGACTATTTAATAAATTGTCAAATAAATTGAGCGAAGCTATCCCTTACCCGGAGCAGCTTCGCTCATCTTCACTCGGTTACTATTTTATTCATATTTAAAGAATTGTCAAGCACAAATTATCAAATTGTCGTTTTCCGTCTATTCCTGCGGGGCTGTCTGGTCGCCCTCCGGCGTCTCTTCCTCGCCCGGAAGCGGAACGGTTCCGCCGCTTGCAACGCCCGTTTCATTTGAGAGTTCCGTATTGATCCTCTGTACATTCTCCGTCGGAGTATAAGCCTCTGTCTCAAAGAGGAACCGGTGAAGCGCCTGTACATTTTCCGTCAGATTCTGCGGCGCGATACAGGAGCCTTTCGCTTTGGAGTCATAGAACTGGAATCTGCCCGGGAATCCCATGGTATCTCCCAATTCATAGGACAACATGCTCTTTGCAAGAGATGTCATTTCCTTCTTTGTAATACTGGTAGAAATATAAGGGAAGATTTCATCTATCACATTATTGATCGTTGAAAGATCTGATTTTTTTGCTCTTGCGATCATACTTGCAAGAACTTCCCGCTGACGTTCGGTTCTTGTAATATCGCCCTGTCCGGTACTTCTGATCCGCGCATATGCAGTTGCCTGCGCACCGTTTAACGTCAGATCGCCGGTTTCAAATACGCCGTCGGAATATATGCCGTTTGTAGCAATCTGTTCCGCCAAAGCCTGATTCAGCGTTCCAAGTTCATTTTCTTCTACATGCACATCTACGCCGCCTAAGGCGTCAATGGCACGCGTCAAACCTTCCCAGTTGACTGTCACATATTCTGTAATATTTAAATCCAGATTCGCGTTTAATGTTCTGACTGCCAATTCCGGACCGCCATACGCATACGCCGCATTGATCTTTGTGGTTATCGGATCATCTTTCTGCACTTCCATAAGCGTATCACGATAAACAGAAACGATCTTTATTTCCTTTGTATCATTATTGATACTTACGATCATAATACTATCGCTCCGGTTTCCCTTTCCGAGAGAAGAATCTCTGGCGTCAATTCCGAAGAGAGCGATCGTCGTATATCCCTTCATATCTTCATTTGCGCCTTCGTTGATATCCAGTTCCTCCGGATCCAGATCGTCAACATTTACCATATCCCACTTTTCTTCTATATATCCTTTACCGATAAAAACCGCCAGTATAACGATTACGATAATCTCACAGACAAGAGCGATTCCCCACTTCGCATTTGGAGAAATTCTCGACTTCTTCTTTTTCCTTGGTTCGTTCTCTCTCATTTTTCCAACCTCAATCTTGTTTTATTTTATTAATATACAACCGAAACAATCATAAACTAAAAACCGCCAAAATACAAGCATATCCGAAAAACATTTCATTAATTTTTTCTTAAGTTCCTGAGCCGTTTTTTGATTTTTAACGTATCAAAGAACATATCAAAAATCTGTCCAAAAGATATTTTGGAATGGCTTCCCTGCATTTTCTTCCGGGTTCCCTGCATGACAACCGGCTGCTCCACGATCTTATAACCGTACATGGAAGCGATTGCCAGCATTTCAATGTCGAATGAAAATCCTTCTGACCGGACATTTCTCATAACCCGCTGAATCCTGTCTGTCCGAAACAGCTTGATCCCCGTCTGGGTATCTTTTAAATTCAGATGAAACAGGAGCCGGAGCAGGACATAATACCCGTAACTCATGACTTTTCTAATAAAAGGATATTCCAATTTTGAATCCTTATGCATTTTTGAGCCAATGACAATATCTGCATTTTGAGAATGCATTTCAGAAAGATATGCTCTCAATAAAAACGGCGGGAGCTCCAGATCTGAATCCAGAAATGCCGTATATTCCGAATCTGCTGCTAATATGCCTCTTTTTATTGCATATCCTTTGCCTCTGTTCCTGTCATAAGAGATCATCCGGATATTGGGATTCTCGCTGCATGCCGCTGCTATCTCTTCTTTCGTATGATCCCTGCTTCCGTCGTTTACAGCGATAATCCGATATTCCGGAACAAAGCGGGCAATTTCCTTTGCAGTATAAAGCAGATTCTTTCGGATCAGCAGATCTTCATTATATGCCGGCATGACAACCGTAAGATATGGCTTTGCCTTTTCTGTATGTTCCATTTCATGCTCCCATTTTAATCACTAAATTTCATTATAACATAGTCTTACCCTATTCTCAAGATTTTAAATATGAACATATCCGGAACAGAACCGGGACACATCCCCAAACGGAATGTGCCCCGAATTTTTTTCTGCCCAACTGTTTCCACTCATTTTATCCTGAAGCAAAGAACTAGCCAACTTTTAAGCCGATACTCTTGATGTGCCTTCTATAAGCGTCTTCAAAACGCGCTTTTCTCTCCTCGAAATCCGGTTTCTCAGGGATTCTCTGGGCAAAAGTAGTATGTGTACACATCTGATTATCACAGAATAGTTTACGATTCATAAGAATCACACGAACTTCCTTATCACCGGCAAAGAATTTTAAATACCTTTTATCATAGGTACTATGTGTTCTGTTTGACATTTTCCCGCAGTAGGGACATATACCATTCGTAAGCTTCGACTTCACATATATGATATCCTCTCCAAATAAACACTCCTGTTCCACATACTCCAGATTCTCGTCCAAAATACTAATCATCTGTTTCATAATATCATCTCCCCATATTACTCATAAACAACAGACAACTTTTTGTACATTTGAGGCGTTTTCACCTCTTCATCCAGAATGTACTCCATGTAAATAGAGGAAACAGTTTAGAACGGACAGATAATACCATATTCTGACAAAAAAGTATAGTTGAAAAGTCGAAATTTATCTGTCTTTATACATATCGGTATAATATTTCTGGTAATCTCCGCTGGTTACGTTTTTCATCCAGTCCTCATGCTCAAAGAACCATGCGATCGTAAGTTTGATCCCGTCTTTGAACATCGTTTCCGGATACCATCCGATTTCCGCTTTGATCTTATCCGGAGCGATAGCATATCTTCTGTCGTGGCCTTTCCGGTCTGTTACATAGGTGATCAGTTTTTCACTGACCAGCTCTTTTCTCGGATCTCCCTCCGGAAGCATTTCCTGCAGGGTTTCCAGAATAATGTGGATGATCTCGATATTCTGTTTTTCATTATGGCCGCCGATGTTGTAACGCTCACCCAGTTTTCCCTGTTCCTGCACCATATCGATCGCTTTTGCGTGGTCTTCCACATACAGCCAGTCGCGGACATTTTTGCCGTCTCCGTATACCGGAAGATTCTTGCCCTGAAGTGCATTATTGATAATAAGAGGGATCAGCTTCTCCGGGAACTGATACGGACCGTAGTTATTGCTGCAGTTCGTAATATTTGCCGGGAAATGATAGGTATCGATATAAGCCTTTACCAGCATATCCGAAGACGCCTTGCTGGCGGAATACGGACTGTGCGGATCGATCGGGGAAGTCTCATAGAAAAATGCGCTGTCGTCATCCGGAAGGGAACCGTATACCTCGTCCGTTGAGACATGCAGGAATTTCTTATCCGGCCGGAAAGTGCCGTCCGGCAGCTCCCATGCAGCCTTTGCAGCATTCAGCATAACCGCCGTTCCCAAAACATTTGTCTGAACAAAGACTTCCGGATTCTTAATGCTCCGGTCTACATGGCTCTCCGCAGCAAAATGTACCACACGGTCGATATCATTTTCCGCAAAGATTTTCCCAATCGCTTCGCTGTCGCAGATATCTGCTTTGATAAATGTGTAATTCTCCCGATTCTCGATGTCTTTCAGATTTTCGAGATTACCGGCATAGGTCAGCTTGTCCACATTGATAATGCGGATCTCATTATCATATTTCTTAAACATGTAATGAATGTAATTGGAACCGATAAAGCCGGCGCCTCCCGTTACTAAATACGTTCTCATACTTTTACTCCTCCTGTTATTCCTAATTATTGATCTCTTAATTTTTCCAGTTCTTCTTTTATGATACGGTTTACTTCCGCCGGATCCGCTTTTCCCTGCATGGCTTTCATGGTCTGCCCTACAAGCGCGCCGATAGCCTTTTCTTTTCCGCCCAGATAATCGCTGACGGATTTCTGATTATCCGCTATTACCTTCTGAATGACTTGATTTAAGGCGCCGGTATCCGTAACCGTTTTCAGTCCTTTTTCTTCTACATACTGTTCCGGATCGATATTTTCCCGGAAGATGATCTCAAATACTTCTTTGGCAACCGTTCCGTTTATGGTCTTCTTTTCCACAAGTGAGATCAGCTTTGCCAGATTCTCCGCGCTGAAAGTCAGATGATCCGCGTCCGTATTTGTCTCTTTCATAAGCCGCATCGTCTCAACCATCAGCCAGTTGGAAACCTTCTTCGGTGCCGCTCCCAGACGGATCGTATCTTCAAAAAGGTCCGCCATTTTCTTGGAACCGGTAATAATATCAATATCATAATCCGGAATGTCATATTCTTCTTTATACCGGATCTTTTTTGCCTCCCGGAATTCCGGCTGCGCATTTCGGATCTCCGCAAGCCATTCGTCGCTTATTACAAGCGGCGGAAGGTCCGGATCCGGAAAATACCTGTAATCCTGTGCATCCTCTTTGGAACGCATCGGATAAGAATATTCCTTTGTATCATCCCATCTTCTGGTTTCCTGAAGCACCTTGCCGCCGGATTCCAGAATGTCGATCTGGCGGGCGGTTTCATTTTCAATCGCCCTTGCGATCGCACGGAAAGAATTTAAGTTCTTGGTTTCCGTTCTGGTTCCGAATTCTTCGGATCCTGCCTCTCTTACAGACAGGTTCACATCCGCCCGCATGGAGCCTTCATTCAGCTTGCAGTCGGAGGCTCCAAGATACTGAATCGTCTCCCGCAGGGTTTCCAGATAGGCGATCACTTCGTCCGCCGAACGCATATCCGGTTCGGAAACAATTTCGATCAAAGGTACGCCGGAACGGTTAAAATCTACCAGCGAGCTGTCTGTAAACGGATCATGCACCAGTTTTCCCGCATCCTCTTCCATGTGGATCTCATGAATACGGACGTATTTTTTATTGCCATTTACTTCAATTTCTACTTTTCCATCCCGGCAAATCGGATAATAAAGCTGGGAAATCTGATAATTCTGCGGATTATCCGGATAGAAATAATTTTTCCGGTCAAATTTGCAATTCTGTATGATCTTACAATTGGTTGCAAGGCCAACGGAAAGCGCTTTCTCCACTACCCCTTTATTTAATACCGGAAGCGAACCCGGCATACCGGTACAGACCGGACAGGTATGGGTATTCGGCGCTCCGCCGAACGCTGTGGAACAGCCGCAGAATATTTTCGTTTTTGTTGCAAGTTCTACATGGACTTCCAATCCGATCACGGTTTCATAATTCTTACTCATTTGGAAGCCTCCTTTCTGCTGCAAACGCACACTCAAAGGAATATGCGGCGCGAAGCACGGATTTTTCATCAAAGGCCTTTCCCAGAAGCTGAAGTCCTACCGGAAGTCCTTTGGAATCATATCCGCATGGCAGGGAAATTCCCGGAAGTCCGGACAGATTTACCGATACGGTATATACATCGCCCAGATACATCTTGATCGGATCGCTCAGGGATTCGCCAATCGTAAGCGCCGTTGTCGGTGCAACCGGTCCGAGGATCACATCATATTTTTCAAACGCCCGGTCAAACGCCTGCTTTATAAGTGCCTTTACTTTCAGGGCCTTTACATAGTATGCGTCAAAATATCCGGAGCTTAAAACAAAGGAGCCAAGCATAATCCGGCGCTTTACTTCCGGACCGAAGCCTTCGGAACGTGTTTTTTTATACATATTGTGAAGGTCTGTAAAGCTTTGCGTCCGATAGCCGTATTTTACGCCGTCAAACCGCTCCAGATTTGAGCTTGCTTCCGCCGACGCGATAATATAATACGCCGGAATCGCGTATTCCACCATACCGAGGTCAAATTCCTCGACAACCGCGCCTTTTTCTTCCAATGTCTTAGCCGCGGCAAGCACATGTTTTTTTACGTCTTCATCAATGCCGGACAGGAAATAATCCCGCGGCACTCCGATCTTCATACCTTTTACATCATCTTTCAATGCGGACATAAAGTCCGTATCCAGACCAGCAGCCGAAGTGGAATCCTTCTTATCATGCCCACAGATTGCTTCCAGAACTGCGGCGCAGTCTGTCACGTCTTTGGCAAGCGGTCCGATCTGATCCAGAGAAGAACCATAAGCGATCAGTCCATAACGGGATACTCGTCCGTACGTCGGCTTGATACCGGTCACGCCGCAGAACGCTGCCGGCTGCCGGATAGAACCGCCGGTATCGGATCCAAGGGCAAACGGAATCTCACATGCCGCAACCGCGGCTGCGGAACCGCCGGAAGATCCTCCCGGCACACGTGTTACATCCCATGGATTCTTCGTTATTCCATAGTAAGAAGTCTCCGTTGTGCTTCCCATGGCAAATTCGTCCATATTGGTCTTTCCAAGAATGACCGCTCCTACGTCCTGAAGTTTCTCGACTGCGGTCGCCGTATAAGTCGGAACAAAATTTGACAGTATTTTGGAAGAACATGTGGTAAGCAGGTTTGCGGTACACATATTATCCTTAATAGCGCAAGGCACGCCTGCCAGAGGGCTTGTCAGTTCATTTGCATCAATCTTCATCTGAACCTCTTTTGCCTGCTTCAGAGCGCCCTCCCGATCCAATGTCACAAAACAGTTATAGTTTCCGTCCTGCTTTTCAATGCTGTCCATACATGCATTTACACATTCTTCTACGGACAATTCCCTGTCTTTTATCAATCTGCCTGTCTGAACGGCAGTGAGTTTCGTTATATCCATCGCTCTCTGCCTCCTAATCAAATGTTTTCGGAACGACATAACAGCCGTCCTTTTCTTCCGGTGCGTTTTTGAGAAGGTTTTCCCTGTCATCACCGTTTGTTACTGCGTCTTCACGAAATACGTTGGACAGTGGAAAGGTATGGCTCATGGCAGGAACCTCTTCCGTATCCAGTTCGTTCAGTTTTTCGACGTAATCCAGCATATCAGACATATCTTTCTTTGCCTGTGCTTTTTCTTCCTCGGATAACTCCAGCTTTGCCAGAATTCCGACATAGTCGATAATCTCATCGGTAATTACCATCGCTTGCGCCTCCTTAATCCCTGACTTTTATATGAACCTCCCGAAGCTGCATTTCCGTTACTTCATTCGGTGCGCCGCACATCAGATCCTGTGCGGAACCGCTCATCGGGAACGGTACGACTTCACGTATATTCTCCTCATTCCGGAGCAGCATGATCATCCGGTCAACTCCAGGCGCCATGCCGGCGTGCGGCGGTGCGCCAAACTGGAACGCATGATACAATGCGCCGAATTTCTGTTCCAGAACTTCTTTTGAATAACCCGCAATCTCAAAGGCTTTCTCCATGATCTCCATGTCATGGTTTCGGACAGCGCCGGAGGAAAGCTCCACACCATTACATACAATATCATACTGATATGCAAGAATATCCAGCGGATCTTTGGTATTTAAGGCTTCCAGTCCGCCCTGCGGCATGGAAAACGGATTGTGGGTGAAACCGATCTTTTTCGTTTCCGGATCCAGCTCGTACATCGGGAAATCATTGACATAACAGAATCTATAAGCATTCTTTTCAATCAGATCTAATCGTTTACCCAGTTCATTCCGGATCTCTCCTGCAAAAAGGCTTGCCTGCATTTCCCGATCGGCGATAAAGAATATCGTATCTCCTATTTCCAGTCCCGCTTTTTCCGCCAGTTCCTGCTTCATATCGTCCGGAATAAATTTATCGATCGGTCCTTTGTAGGAACGGTCTTCCAGAACTTCCAGATAACCAAGACCGCCCATACCGATGGAAGTTGCAAATTTCAGCATCTTCTCATGCTGTCCCTTTGACAGTTTCGCATGCACGTTGATGGCTCTTACGGTCTTGCCATGAAACGGCTTAAACGTGCAACGCTCAAAGAATTCGGAAAGATCGATGATCCGCAGGGGATTTCTCAGATCCGGCTTGTCGCTTCCATATGTCAGCATGGCTTCTTTATAACTGATCACAGGATACGGTGCTTTTGTCACTTCATATCCTTCCGGTGCAAATTTTTCAAATGCTGCCGTCAGAACTTCCTCTCCTACCCGGAATACATCTTCCTGCGTCGCAAAACTCATTTCAAAATCCAACTGATAGAACTCGCCCGGCGACCGGTCGGCTCTGGCGTCTTCATCCCGGAAACACGGAGCGATCTGGAAATAGCGGTCAAATCCGGATACCATAAGAAGCTGCTTATACTGCTGCGGTGCCTGCGGTAATGCGTAAAACTTCCCTTTAAATCTTCTGGACGGTACGATATAATCTCTGGCGCCCTCCGGAGAAGATGCGCAGAGGATCGGCGTCTGAATCTCCAGAAAGCCCAGTTCTGTCATTTTCTCCCGCAGGAAACTGATGACCTGGGAACGAAAGATCATATTATTTTTTACTTTGGCGTTTCTTAAGTCCAGATAACGGTATTTCAGCCGCACGTCTTCCCGGACTTCTTTGGATGTCACGATCTCAAATGGAAGCTGGGAGTAGACTTTACCAAGTATATCGACTTCGTGCGCCTCCAGCTCAATGGTTCCGGTCGGAATCTTTGGATTATATGTTTCTTCGTCTCTATGCTCCACGAGTCCTTTTACGGAAATGCACTCTTCTCTTGTGATTCCGTTCAGAAGACTTGTGTCCCGCATGACAACCTGCATAACGCCGTACATATCCCGAAGGTCAACGAAAGACACGCCGCCATGATCTCTGATATTTTCCACCCAGCCGGCCAGACGGATCTCCGCTCCTACGTCGCTTTCCGTCACCTGGTTCATTGTTTTGTCTCTGTAAATATTTTTGAGTTCCATTTCGTTTATTCCTTTCCTTTTTCTGAAAATAAAAAATCCCAAGACTGTATACAGTCTCGGGACGGATCATCAGTTATCCGCGGTACCACCCGCATTGAAGCATCTCTGCTTCCTCTCAAATGTCTGTAACGCAGACCTGCGGATCAGCCTAAACCTTAAATCCGGCTTCAACTGACCGGCTCCGGAGTGTTCCGCTTTGTATGGTGTCATGCAGAGGCTCTCAGTCCGTGGCGCCCTGCTCCCTGTAATGTCTTTATACAGGCAGTCTCTTTCATAGCCTTTATGATATGTTTACAGATAGGATACTGCAATTAGGTGTATTATATGCGATTTTATTTTATTTGTAAAGGTTTTTATGGGAATATCTGCGGCGATATACTGTAATATGTGACATTATGTGATGAAGGTGAGGTTGGTTATGGTGATTATGATTATGATGACGGTATTGTCTGGGCTGGGGCTCATTCAACAGGACTGTTCGGCTCCAATGAGCCTCCAACATGTAAGAAGCGGCACATAATCGGGTGCCGCTTCTTACGGAGTCTCATTTCCGCAGTCCTGAATTTCATGAGCCCCAGCCCAGCCAATACCTGTGAGGCATGAAACAATGCATTTTAGTCAAAACAAACTTTCTATTTTTCCTGTCTTTTTACTTTTCAGCAGATAAGGACTATTTTTTCTGTTTACTTCTCAGCAGATAAAAACTATTTTTTCTGTCTGTTTACATCTCAGCATATTAGGACGATCTTACGCGGGGTGGTTTGCGGCGGTATGCTTCTGGTAGTTACGGAGTAGCAGACTAAAAGTGTGTGACCGCCCAGATTGCAGGTGACATTCTGCCCATTAATGGTTGTGATTTCCGTATTGCGTGAAAGATTGAGCTGCAATGCCTGGTCGGATGCCGTCAGGCTGCGGTCGAAATATGACAGGAGCACCTGCTCGTCTCCCTGAAGCGCTATCACATACTGAGCATTATGCTGCGGCGGGAATATCAGAACCATCGGCTGATTCCTGTTATAGAATGCAGCGATCCGCATACCGATCCGAAGCTGTACGCTGTCTATCACGATCGTTTCCGATTGGACCATAATATTTACGATCCCATTATCGGTACGGAGCGTCAGCATTCTTCTGCAACAGCTCTCCTGATTTTCAATTCTGATTATCATGCCTGTTATCGAAGCAAAATCTTTATCGTTCATAATAAAACCCTTTTTTCTTTACAGTATGTTGCAGAAATATCAGAGGTTCCGAAATAAACGTCCGTTAATTTTCTATCTTTTCCTGATGAAGACGGTCGGAAATATAAGAATCTACATGATCCTTATCGATATTCAGAACGAATGCAAGTTCACCGTTTAACTGATCGGCTACCATACGGTAATACCGTTCATCAATGGCAGTCACTTTCTTTCCGTTCTGGATTCTTGCTTCCCTCCGCTTGTAAATGGTTTTAATAATCTTTACAAGTTCTCTGCAATCGCAGGATTTCAATGCCGTCTTATACTGTAGTTCCCGCTCCCGTTCATTTACAACCCAGAGGGTTTCAATATCCGGAATTTCGCGAATCAGTTCATCCACATCTTCTTTTGACATTACATACCGCATGACGATCCGGCAGTTATCCACCGGTGCATAGATGACTGTCTCATTCTGATAGATCGGCTGTAATGTATAGTACATCTTGTCTTTGTCCGCAATGGAAATGGACAGCCTGCCGCAGTCCGTAATCCGGCACACGCCATGATTCCCATAAATTACATTTTCGTTTACCTGAAACATATAAAATCTCTCCCTACAGAATAAAGAAACCGGAGACTGCAAAATTCAACAAATCTTCCGGTAAAACATATGAAACCTTTTCGTACTATTTATTGTAACAAATTATGCGGGTTTCTGTAAGCACTTTTTCGCACTTTTTTTATTTTTGTCATTTTGCGCATATTCAGAAATAGGAATTAGTGAATTTTGCCATAACGCGCTTTTCAGTCTTCCCGCAGAGAACAATCCGCCTTCTTTAACGTTAGATTTCTGTTATAGTAAGGGTCGCCATTTTTCAGGATTTTAAACCAACGATCTTGGAAAAATTTCACTTCCTGCTCAAATCGTTCCTGCTCTTTGGGCAGAATATCCAGACTGCGGCTCATAGATTCATTATGGCAAAGCTTTGCTTCCGGATCATAGGCAACCAAATAACCCGCCTCACGGATCCTAAGACAAAGATCGATATCGTTCAGGGCTATCTTTAAATGCGGATCAAATCCCCGCAGACGCCGGAAAAGCTCCGCGGAAACCATCATACATGCGGCAGTTACCGCACTGAAATCCTGTGCCATACGGCTCCGGTCAAAATAAACGCCGTCCTCTTCTTTCATGGTGGAAAAGAGATGCCCGGCTCTCCCTTCATAACCGACAAATACTCCTGCATGCTGAAGCGCACCGTTCGGATAGTAAAGACGGGCGCCTACCGCACCGATTTCCTCCCGCTGGCAGAAGGAAAGAAGCTGTCTGAGACAATCCTTATCCAGCATACGGGTATCATTATTCAGGAAAAGCAGATACGTTCCTTTTGCTCTTTCCGCACCGTAATTATTGACAGCCGCATAATCAAATTCCGCTTTCCAGCGAAGCAGCCGCACATGAGGATCCTGTTTCAGGGACCGATAATAAGCAAATGTTTTCTTGTCCGTACTGTTATTTTCAATGATCAGAATCTCATAGTTTCCGTAGTCCTGCATGGCTATAGATTCCAGACAGCCTTTCAGTTCTTCCACATGATCTTTGTTCGGGATCAGGATAGAGATCATAGGTTCCTCAGAAATATGATAGACGGTCTTATAGAAAGCGCCTGTCTCCCCACTGACTGCTTCCGCCTTGATCCCTGACCGTCTGTAATGGTCGTTCAGCGCCAGAAGCCCTGCTTTGTGGGCATAATCCTTACTGTCCAGATCGCCTGCCGTAGATACTTCATGGATCCTCCAATGGTAAAGAGGCATGGCAACATGTTTTACCGCTGCGGAAAGCCCTGCCATTCCCAGCTTTGGATTTTTTTTCAAAACTTCCTCCAGGCACCGGAGAATGAAATCATAATCCTGAGCGCCGTCATAGTCGTCTCGGAATCCGCCCACGGAATCCGCAAGTTCCCGCCGTACCATCAGCATATGGCAGATATAATTAATGCTTCTCAGAAGGTCTAAGTTAAAATCCGGCTTCATATGCGGATAATAAAACTGCTTTCCCTCTTTATCTGTTTTATCCTCATCCGTATAGATCATGGAAATATCCGAGCGCTCCGGATTCTCTGCCTGATTCAAAAGTTTCACACATTCATACAACGCATTCTCCGCCAGAAAATCGTCATGATCGCACAGAACCACCCACTCTCCGGACGCCATAGCAAGCGCGGCATTGGTATTTCCGGCAATTCCCCTGTTCTCATTCAGGTCCTGATAATGAATCCTATTATCCTTCTCATAACTTAAAACTACATTTTTAATTTTTTGACCGGCGGCATGATCACCGCTTCCGTCCGCAAGACAAAGTTCCCAATTCTCATAGGTCTGTTTTTGCAGGGAATCAATCAAGGCCGTCAAAAAATCCGACGACGTCCGATATAAAGGCACAAGTATGCTGACAAGCGGCCGATATGAAAATTCCTTCGACCGCTCGATCTCTGTCCGCAGATCTTCCTGATTTGGCATATGTTTCCTATACCATGTCATATAATCCACATTTTTATGCAGTTTCAAATAGGACGCAACCTTTTTCGCCGCTTTCCAAGGTCCCTGTGTACGAAGCATATAGAAAGCTTTCTTCACATTGCTGTCGGTTGCGGAATACTTTTTTTCAGACATCAGACCGCCCTGCTCCTTTTCTCTTATCAATCCAATGTAAACGGCGCAATCGTTACCGGAAAATTACGATTATAAAACGGATCGCCTGCCTCCAGCAGGTCTCCCCAGTACCTCCGGAAGAGCGCAACCTCTCCCTCCAAACGTTTCTTTTTCTCCGGCGTATCTTCATATCCTCTGGATTTTGATTCGTAATGATGCCATTTCGCAAATGCATCATAAACTACCAGATAATCCGCTTTCCGGATCTTCAGGCAGTAATCCACATCATTTAAACCCACTACGAATTCTTCCGTCAGACCGCCTACTTCATCAAATACCGAACGTTTTGTCATCAGGCAGGCGCCTGTAACCGCACTGTAATTACAGTTGATACACGGGCGCATCATATAACCGAGGGCATTTTCCGAAATACCGGAAAATACATGGCCGGCAAATCCTCCGAATCCCAAAACGATTCCCGCATGCTGAACCGTATCGTCTGCAAAAAGAAGTTTTGCACCTACAACGCCTACATCTTTCCGCATACAGATTCCCAACATATCGGCGAGCGCGTTCGGACTGATGAGTTCCGTATCGTTATTCAACAGCAGATAATAGTCTCCGCCTGCATGTTTTGCTCCAAAGTTATTAATGGCTGCATAATTAAAAATCCCCTGCCAGTATACAACTTTCAGATTTTCGTATTTTTTCTCCAGCTCTTTATATGCCTCAAAGGTTTCCGGTTCTTCACTGTTATTCTCCACAATGATAAATTCCAGATTCCGATAAGTGCTCTTTTCCATAATGGAATCCACGCATTTTTTCAAATCCGCAATATGGTCTTTGTTTGGGATAATGATAGAAAGAAGCGGATTTCCAACCGTTTCATAGATCACATGATAGAGCCCCCACATATTGGTATGCTCCACCCTTGCCGGTATCTGAAGCCGTTTCAGATGCGCCTCGATCGCCTTTCTTCCCGCTTCATAGCAATAAATCTTGCTTTCCGGATTTCCGGCGGTAGAGCTTTCATGGATCCTCCAGTGATATAAAGGCTTTGCCACGTGCTCGATCTTTTTCTTCCGCCTCCAGATCTCTTCGATACAGCGGAACAGGAAATCATAATCCTGGGAACCGTCATATTCTTTCCGGAATCCCTTCACGACGGAAACAACCTCCGCCCGGATCAGAACAAAATGCGTAATATAATTGTGGGAACGGAACAGGTCAATGCTGAAATCCGGTTTCAGATTCGGATCTGTAAAGCCCCACCCGGCATTCTTCTTTCCTTTTATCTGTTTCGCCTTATCCTCGTCCGTATAGACCATATCTACGGAGGCATCCTGCAATTTTCGGACCGTTTCATAGAGAAGATCCGGTTCTACAAAATCATCATGATCCAGAAGACCAATGAAATCTCCTTTTGCAAGGGAAAGCGCCTGATTGGTATTTCCGGAAATCCCAAAGTTTTCTTTTAAAAACTTTACATGGATCCGGTTATCTTTCTCCATGTATTCCCGAAGGACCTCCCGCACCAGATTTTCAGTACTGGCGTCTGCGATACACAGCTCCCAGTTGGAATACGACTGCGCCAACACGGAATCAAGCATTTTCCGAAGATATTCTTCCGGCGTATTAAATGTAGGCACAAGAATACTGATGAGCGGGCGTACCGCAAACGTTTCCTTTCTCTGACGTTCCAGCTCATCTTCTTTTACCCTGTGCCGTTCAAACCATTCCGGATAACGGTCAATGAGTTCTTCACCCTCATGCCATCCGCTTACAAATTTTGCGCCGATCCCTTTCAGTCCGTATTTCCTGATATAAGCAAACAGCCGCTTATAACTGACCGGATCAAATATCTTCTTTAACTTTGCGTTCATCTGATCATCCTCTTACAGACCGTTTGCTACATCCACCAGATATTTTCCATACGCGGTCTTCATCAAAGGCTCCGCCAGCTTCAGAAGCTGCTCTTTATCAATAAAGCCTCTCTTATACGCAATCTCTTCAATACAAGATATATAAAGTCCCTGTCTCTTCTGGAACGCCGCTACAAAGTCCGCCGCATCCAGCAGCATATCGTGATTGCCGGTATCCAGCCATGCGAACCCTCTGCCCAGAGTTTCCACCATCAGAGTCCCTCTGTTCAGATATTCATTATTGATGGAAGTGATCTCAATTTCACCCCTTGCGGAAGGCTTCACGTTCTTAGCGATTTCAACGACGTCATTGTCATAGAAATAAAGTCCCGGGACTGCATAATTGGACTTCGGATGTTCCGGTTTTTCTTCAATCGAAAGCGCTTTTCCGTTCTCGTCAAATTCCACAACCCCGTATTCTCTCGGATCTTTTACATAATATCCGAAGATCGTGGCGCCTTCTTCCCGCTCTGCCGCCCGTCTCAGCACTTTTGAAAAGCTCTGTCCATAGAAAATATTATCGCCCAATACAAGCGCTACATGATCGTTTCCGATAAAGTCCGCACCGATGATAAATGCGTCCGCCAGCCCCCGCGGCTGTTCCTGAACGGCATAGGAAAATTTCATTCCCAGCTGTTCTCCGGTTCCGAAGAGTTCTTCAAATACAGTGATATCCCGCGGCGTGGAAATGATCAGCACCTCGCGGATCCCCGCCAGCATCAATGTAGACAGCGGATAATAGATCATCGGCTTGTCATAAACCGGCATGATCTGTTTGGACACTGCTTTTGTCAACGGATACAATCTTGTGCCGGAACCTCCGGCAAGAATAATACCTTTCATAATAACCTCCAATTCTGATCTGCAAATTCTGATCTGCAAATTCTGATCTGTATATTTTTTATCTGTTCATTTCTTCCTTCACACAAAGGAGAGCTGCCTCAATCGTTTTATCCATGTCGTAATATTTATACTGTCCCAGACGGCCGCCGAAGATCACATTGCCTGTTTCTTTCGCCAGCTCTTCATACTTACGGAAAAGTTCAGCGTTTTTCTCATCATTGATCGGATAGTACGGTTCATCGCCCTGCTTCCATTCCGACGGATACTCTCTCGTTATCACAGTATCCGGCTGCTTTCCGAATTCGAAGTGCTTATGCTCTATGATCCTCGTATACGGCACTTCCCGTTCCGTATAATTTACGACAGCATTGCCCTGATAATTTTCTTCTCCGGTAAGAAGTTCATGCTCAAAACGAAGGCTCCGGTAAGCCAGCGCACCCAGACGATAATCAAAAAACTCATCGATCATACCGGTATATAAGATCCTGTCAAATTCGTCCTGCGTTTCCTTCATAAAATCCTGATAAGAAGTATTCAGGCATACCTTTACGCCTTCCAGCATCTTTTCTACGATCTTTGTATAACCGCCCTTCGGGATTCCCTGATACGGATCGTTAAAATAATTATTATCATAAGTAAAACGGACCGGAAGCCTCTTTATGATAAATGCCGGAAGCTCCGTGCAGCTTCTGCCCCACTGTTTTTCCGTATAGCCTTTCACCAGCTTCTCGTAAATATCGGTTCCTACCAGAGACAACGCCTGTTCCTCCAAATTCTTCGGTTCTGTGATCCCCAACGCTGCAATCTGTCCGGCAATCCGTTCCTTCGCCTCCTTCGGCGTACGAATATTCCACATTTTGCTGAACGTATTCATATTAAACGGCATATTATACAGCTCGTCTTTATAAACCGCGATCGGAGAATTCACATAATGATTAAACTCCGCAAATTGGTTTACATAATTCCACACTTCCGTATTTGAAGTATGAAAAATATGAGCGCCGTACTGATGCACATTAATCCCGTTTACTTCCTTTGTATAAATATTACCGGCTATGTGATCCCTTTTATCGATCACCAGGCAGGTTTTTCCCGCTTTTTTCATTTCATACGCGAATACCGCGCCAAATAGTCCCGCGCCTACGATCAGATAATCGTATTTCATATATCTCCTCCTCAAGAATGTTAACCATATCCTCAGGGCATATTTTACCATGAGTTACTATTACAATCAATTCCTTCTTCCTCAAGCCGCTTTATTTCTTTGATAAGCAGCATGGAGGAACGGATATCATTTTCAAACTGGAATTTCAGTTTGTCAGATTCCTTTGTATACACGTTGTCTGTGGCAGCGTCCTCATAATGCCGGATCTTCAAAGCCGGAGCATAAACAGAACGCATATGGTTTTCCAACAGACGAAGGAACAGAAACTCCTCCTCCCGGAACATAAATGTCACATCATTTAAGCCTTCAAACTGCCGGATATATACCGGAGTAAAAATAAGACAGCTCCCGTGCAGCACCACCTGTTCTTTACGTCCCGGACGGACGACCGGCTTATTTACGGGTTCCGTATCCGGCTGTTTCTTTCTTTTCTTCAACCGGTTTATGAACAGGAAAAATTTTTGGATCAGGTTCCGGATATGAAGCTTATTATAAAGAAGCTGCCGTTTCATGAAACGGATATCTTCCTCTATCCGTTCCACGGTAAGAGGCTTCCTGTAAATCGGCTGGATCTTTCCATGATTCAGTTGAATTTCCGGTCCCATGACCGCACATTTACTGTTTTCATATTCCTGAACGATCAGAGACAGAAAATTATCCTGAAGCAGCTCTGTGTCATTATTCATCATACAGATAAAATCTGCTTTCAGCCTCCGCTTGGCATAACGGAAGCCAAAATTATTTCCACGGGCAAAGCCCATGTTTTTCTTTGCCAGAAGAACCGTGATCTTTTCATCCTCTTTATAGAGGTCCTGCAATTTTTCACCGGTTCCGTTTCCGGAGCCGTTATCAACGATCACGATCGTATAGTCCGTATCCTTTGCCAATCGACGGATCGAGTCTACGCAGTTCTTCGTTTCCTGTATCACTTTATAATGTAAGATCAAATAGCAGATTTTATAATCCATTTTTTTCACCATCTTACTTTCCATGCATTTTTCTTACATACGGGCGCAGGATAAAATCCGGGATCAGACACAAAAGAAATGCTTTTACCGTCTTCTTCTCCCTCCATGCCCGCCGGAACAAGGCTTTGCTGTTAAAACCGTATTCTGCATAATAATTCCGATAACCGTTTTCCAGATAAAGCTGATAAATGAACTCCGGTATATCCCTGTATTTCTCAGCCAGAAGTTTTACGGCCTTCCGATATTTTTCTTTATTATTGGATATGGAATCCTCACAGACATACTGACTCACCAGAACCTCCGGCAGATGCCCGATCCTATATTTCTGCGAAAGCCGGAGCATGATGTCGTAATCCTGCAGCCGGGGCATAGCCGGATCAAAAGGCTCTTTTTCGAAACATTCTTTTTTCCCCAGAAGCATCTGTGTGGAAATAAAGCTGGTATTGCAAAGCTTTGAGAATATCCGATCCGAAGGCACAAACGCTTCCGGAACTACAAACCGCACCTTTCCGTCCTTTATCTGCTGCATAGAGCAGAATACCACATCCAGTTTTTTTTCTTTCAGGTATGCCATCTGTTTTTCCAGTTTGTCCTTCTCCCACAGGTCGTCACTGTCCTGAAATGCGATGTAATCCCCTTTTGCCAGCTCCACGCCTTTGTTTCTGGCGGCACAGGCCCCCTGATTTTTTTCCAGACGGTAATACCTGACAACAGAATCTGTGAGGTTCTCCATAACAGAATCCGTCCCGTCTGTAGAGCCGTCATCAATGACAAGAATCTCATAGTCCGGATAGGTCTGCTCTCTCAGATTTTCCACGCACCGTTTTATCAGCCGGCTTCGGTTATAAGTCGGAACAACGATGGAAATCAATTCACTCATGCGTCACCTTTCGCTTTCTTTTCTTTCTCAATCTGTTTCAGATAGTTCAGATAAATCTCTCCGGATTGAATGAAATTCACATAACGGAATTTCTTTCGTTGATAATATTTTTTCTTACTGGTAGCCACGCTGTCTAAATGTGTGATCTTCAATTCCGGAAGATAGACATTGTTCCAGCCGTTCTGATAACAGCGTGTCGTAAGGATCGCTTCCTCGTGATAGAACTGCGTCTCCGGAGTAAATAAAACATCTGCTGCCGAAATAAACAACCGGGACACCACAAAACAGGCGCCCTGCAGAACCACATTTTCATGACGGTGCTGCCAGTCCTTCTCAGGCTCCGGTTTCTGAATCTTATCCATCTTTTTCCGATAAGCCTTATATATTGCAGTATTCATAGTAAGCTTATATAACCTGTGAATGATGTTTTCAAACCACAGGAATCGTAATTTTCTTTTTTCTTCCCGTATCTTCTGCTCCATCTCCGGAATATTTTCCGGCCGCATTGCAATCGGACTCTGATGCCTCTTTTTGTAGACAGCATAAATATCAGGTCCTGCCACATAAAACGGCCGTTCCTCAAATTCTGCGGCAAGCCTTTCCAGAATATCTTCCTGATGGAACACAATATCGTTATTGATCACAAAGATAAAATCATATCCCTGATCTTTCATCCTGTCATAACCTACATTGTTTGCTCCTGAATATCCTTTACTTTCATGAAGCTCGATCAGTTCCATACGGGACTCATCTTTATATCTCTCCCGCAATATCCGGGCGGAATCATTTCCTGAATTATTATCCACGACCATGATTCCAAGTTCAAAATCATCCTGCTTCAGTTTCTGAATAGAATCAATGCATTTTTCTGTTATCTCTGCATCTCTGTAATGCAGAATGAGGAACCCGACCTTGTATTTCATATGCTTTTGTCCACCTCTTTCCAAACCAAATTCATGTTATCTCTCAAACCGGGATTTTTCTCCCAGAATTGCGTCAAAGTCCTCGATGATACGCTTTTTCAAACGGATATACTCCTCCGTATCTTCCGATTCCATATCATCATTCAGACAGATCATTTTCCCTTTCTGTTTCCGGATCACCCGATCATATTCTCCCTGCTGTTTTTTAATGTAGTAGAAACTTCCAAGACGCTTCATATTGATCGGAACGAATTGCCCGGTGACATACTGCCAGTAACAGAAAAGATACGGACTCACATCCTCCGGACTCCGGAATTTCCGTCCAGACGTCTGAGCCAGAACCGTACCTTCCTTTTCCCAGACCTCGTCGAATATCTCCTTTCGGTAAGCGCATGGAAGATGGAAATTGATAAATCCCGTCATCGTATTCGTACACCACGGCAGAAGCAACAGGCTCTTTATATACGTTGCGTCGTCATAATGCAGATTAAATACCTTGCCAAAATGCTGTTTCAGGACGCTGCTTCCCGTAAAGTTCTTATTTATGATCCGCATATTGTTTCCTAAAATACTGAAAAAAGTACTGTCGTAGGAAGGATTAATTACTTCAAAGCCCATTGCGCCCCGCGGCAGTCCGTTCTTAAAAAAGTCCGTTTCTTTCACCGGCGCGATCAGAAACATATCGTCGTTAAAATATACAAATTGTGAAGAAAGTCCTTCAATCCTATGCATATTCAGTTCGATCGGATGAGAACTGAAAGTAGGCAGATACTCCGCCGGTATATAATCCTCGTGCCGGACGATATTCAATTTTGGATGCTCCGTATTGAGCCAATCCGGCAGATGTCCGCAGGTGATGAAATGCACCCGGTTCACCCATGGCGCAAATTTCTCTATCCCCCGGAAAAGATACTTCAGATTCTCCCAGTCCCGGAACCGGTTCGCCGTACTTTTGATCCCGTATTCCGCCTCATATTTCTGTTTTTCCGCAAACCAGACCGGATCCGAACCATCTACCCATGTTATGACAAAATCAATTTTTTCCTGTCCGCTTCCCATTCTCTTTCTCCCGAATCCTTTTCTCCAGACGGCCGATCAGCCCGTCCTCCGTTACTTTCCGCAGAAACAATGCGTCTTCGTTCTGAATGATCTCATCATAATCCTGCTCGCTCCAGACATAAGGCTTCCCCCGCTCCCAGTCGATCAGACGGATCTTACTGCCGTTTACCCGGCTGCGGAAGTCTGAATTATAACAAAGCGTCGGTATGAAAAGTTCATCCACTGCAATTCCGTCATGGAACAGCCGATATATCATATCTTCCTGTTCAATCAGATATCCTGCCAGTTCATCCGTAATGCTCAGCCAGTTGGAGCCGATCTTAAATTCTCCGTCATACTCCTTCAGGCGGTTTACGCCCTGCAGAAACTGAGCAAAGACCTTTAACTTGCTGCGCACCCGCAGAATAAGCGTTTTCATGTCATATGTATAAGTACCGATACGCTCCTGCAGCGGATAATAATACTTTACGCGAAACAGATATTCCGACGGCTTCTTATCCCAGAACTCAATAAACTCCTCGCCCTTATGGGCGTCAAAAAAATCATGAATTTCAGACTGGGATTTCAGAGGAAAATCCACGCCGGAAAGTAAATGATAATACTCATAATGCTTGCCTGCCGCAGCCTTTATAAGATTCATCTCGCATTGAAGCAGGCTGTAACCGCCCCAGCTTACGGAAATGCGCGGAACAACTGTAAGCTGCGACTGAACAAGAGCGTCTCTCAGCATCTTTTCATCTTCTTCGGAAAATTTCGCTCTCGCATCAAAATGAAGATAAATATCATTTCTTTTATCATCCAGCGCCAAAAATAACCTTCGAAGAAGTGAAAGATTGTTATGTGCAATGATCAGATACGCATGTTTTCCCATTTCCTATAATGCTCCGATTCCTTTAAAAAACAGCCGGTCCAGTCCAAATTTCTGTAAAAAAACCACAAGGAATGTACAGACCCTTTTCTTTATTTCTACTCTTGGCAGATTCCATAATTTAAAATACCGGTTTTTCCTGTATTCCGGAAAATATTCCTTCAAAAACGAAAAACAGGTATCATAGATTTCCATTATTTTTTCTTTTCCGGAAGACTTCCCGTTATACAGAGCATTTGCGATCAGTCCGGAAACAATTCCAAATTCATAAATCTCAAAATCTTCTTCCGACAGGGAATAATCCCGCATATCCTGCACCAGTTTCCGGATGACTTCCATGTACCGGTCAAAGGAAGCGGCGCGGCTCCCCTTTTCGCCTGCCATCGTAAGGGATTTCGGATTGATAACATAATAATATCCGCAATAATCCACATAAGAAACCTTTGGGTTGGACGCCATTACCCGATAGGTAAAGGGCTCGTCCTCATACAGACGGATCCCCTGAAAATCCAGATCATGCTCCAGAAGAAATTCCCTGCGGTACATCCTCGCCCACGCTGTCGGCCACAGCCAGTGCATATAGGACGACATATGCCGGTTACATAGTTTTTTCTTTTTATTTTTTACCAGAATATATCCGCCTAATACAACGTCACTGTCATCTTCGGTGATCTTCGCATGATAGACTTCCAGATAGTCTTTCCGGATACAGTCGTCCGCATCAATAAACACCACATATCTTCCCGAAGCATATTTCATGCCGTTATCTCTGGTCTGCCCCAGTCCTACGTTCACATCATTTGTGACAACCCGGATCTTATCCGGATATTTCTCTGCATAACGCTCAAGGATCGCAAGGCTGTCATCCGTACTGCAATCATTGACACAGATCACTTCAAAGTCCTGAAACGTCTGATTCAGAATACTTTTCAGACAACGGTGCAACAGACTGCTGATATTATAAACCGGTATAATAATTGAAATTTCAGGCATTTCTATCCCTCCCGAATCAGGCTTTATCTTTCCTATGTAAAAACTGTTTCATCCATCGGAACAATTCTTCCGCAAAGACGCCATGTATAAGCTTTAAAACCGCAAAATAGGCGACGGCCGAGAAAATAACGCTTATTATACAACCGCTGATCACCGAATCCATCTTCTGCTGTACAAAGATGCAGATGAGTACGATCGGAACCGCCGCTAAAAGGATACGCGGGACTTCCAGAAGCAGTTTCCACACTTTGATCTTCTTTCGAAGGAACAGACAGAAACTCAGCATAACCAGAAGTTCCGAAAGGATCGTTGCAAGCGCCGCTCCATTGATGGAAAACCTCGGAATCAGCAGAGAATTCAGGATAATATTCGCAACCGCTCCCACAGCAGTACCGATACATGCCGGCACATCCATACGGTACGGAAGAAGGATCTGATAGTAGATCATACCGTCTATGATCGCAAAAACCAGATTGACGGATAAGAGCCGGGAAGCATCCACAGCCCCCAGATAATCCGCTCCTGAAAATATCAGGATAATATATCTGGAAATCATGAACATTCCGACTGCACAGGGAATGGCTATCGATAAATTTATGCCAAATCCATTCCGAAGCAATCCGAAATACTCATCATCTTTCTTCTTACTTACATAGCCGGACAAACGGGAAAGGAGGATGACGCTCAGCGAATTTACCACACCTTTTACCATCGTATTCATTTTAACAGCCGCCGTATAAAGTCCTACCTCATACTCAGATTTAAACCATTTCAGCATGACCGTATCCAGATTGATGTAGATGGAGGAAGCCGCACTGATCCCGAATATCGTAAATACAGGTTTCAGATGTTTTTTCAATTCCAACTTGCAATGTTTTCTCCAGTTCACATATTTTCGGGAATTGATAAGATTCAGAACACAGGAGCCTCCCGAAGCAAATGTCTGGATAAAGGCATATTTTATATAATCTTCTTTTGTCTTCACCAACACAAAAAGCAGGATCAGGGATATTACCTGAAAAACCATGCTTCGGATACTGATATAAGTAAAGTCTTCTTCAATCTGGTACAGCCATTCCACCCCAAAAAGCGTAAACCACATAGAAAGACTGCACATAAACATAACCAGAAAATACTTTTCTTCCGTAAAGAAAAACAGCATAATCAGAAATACTGCATAAACGATCATCGTGGAGATCAGATTGATCATGTAGATTTCCTTACAGAATACCGTCAGCTTTTCAACATCATCCCGCAGCTTTGCTCCCTCTCTGGTTGCATAAATGATGATTCCCAGAGAAGCAAAAAGAGAAAAATAACTGATTACCGAGGTGCAGTATGATACGATTCCGAGATTATTTACGCCCAGTACCCGGCTGGCGTAAGGAAATGAAATCATCGGAAAAACAAACGCCATTATGGACTTCAGTATACTGAAAAAATAATTTGATTTCAGGGATTTCATTTTTCTCCCCACGCTCCTTATCTTACAGTCCGATCATCATTCCGGTACAACAGCCGATCGTCCAAAATGCCCAAAGGTGCAGAAGCAGAATTCCTGTTATAATAACCGGCGTCAGATTTTTTCTTGTGGTAATGGATTTATTCCGTAATGTAAACAGGGCGGCAGGAAGTACCGGCAGGAAATATCTGCCCTGAACGCCGACAATATAATGGAAACTAAGCGGTGTCCACGAAAACCACATACCCGCTATAATAAATCCAATGGTTCCCAGAACTGCAAGCCACACAACAATCCGGTTCTGCCATGTCATCGTATCTTCCATTACAAGCAGACCTTTCGAAGTATTTTCCAGCTTTACCATAGTTGACAGGATAAGCAGAAGCCAAAAACCGTAAATCAATAAATTCGGATAATACCAGCCATAGTTGCTCCAGCCGATTGGATTTCCGATCATACCTTCTGCATATTCCGACGAAAAAGCGTGCGCAGTATCAACAATAATTTTAGGGATCAGACCCGGATATTGAAGAATATACCCTACAGTATACCCTTCTGATTTCGCCCACGAAATATAATTTTCATAAGTGCGTTGCGGAGCATCGTCAGATATTTCTTCTGTTCCATTTTCTTCTGTTGCTTCATCAGATTCCGCAGGCGCAGTATAAGCCGCCGCTACAACCGCGTCCGCTTTCTGCGCACCAAAAATATGTTTAAAATATCCCAGTCTTCCGGACAAAAATATCGCTGCACAAAATACAAAGTATATGGATAAAAACACCGCTTTCTGCTTCTTATCCCGAAATGCCGAAACCGGAATCAGGAGTGCGAGCAGGCAAACAGGTGCGTAAGCGCCCATTTTTAATTGTATCACTACCAAAGAAAGAAGCAGAATTCCGATCATAGAAGGAATGCGCAGCTTCTTCTCCTTTTCTGTCAGCCTCAGGCACAGCGCGGCAAGCAGAAAGACAGCAGCCAATATCGTCACGTCATAGGAATAAGACGTAGTCTGCTGCAGCACCATCGGAAGCAGCGCTGTCGTAAGGAAAATCATCTTTCCATGTTTTAACATCTTTATGATAAAGTACACAACCGTCACAAAAAATGCATATTGCAGAAGCTTTCCCAAATATAACGTCATAATGCCGCCGAGTCCAAACAAGCGCCCCAGAAGGATTCCCAGAGTTCCCGGTATATAGGCGTACCATGCAGCATTTAAACTCGGATTATATGATGCTTCTACAAGAGTATTCTGCTTTGCAGCAGCAAAAAAGCTATTATAAATATGCTCATACTCGTCTAATGACGGTTCATACGTAAGTCCCGCCCATGCATCCTCTGCCCGCATGTAAATAGAATCCGCCCGTCCTGTATCCGGCGTTCCCATAATCGAATTTGCATAATTATAACAGTTATTAATGTGCGTCTGGTCATCCGGCGCGGCATACGGCGGCAGGAATGCCATGTAAACAATGCCAAGAAAGACTGCAAGAACCAGATAAACATTCTCAAGCCGTGCCTTTCGGATCCGAAGCAGATAATATAAAAGATATACGGTTATCGTAAGTCCCAGAATCAAAAGACGATATGCGGAAAGCAGGAAATGAAACTTGTTGCATGCCTGATTTAAAATCATATCCTGCGTACTTTCCACACCATTTATAAACATTCCGGCTTCTGTATAAATATCTTTTGCAGTCAGATCCAGATAAACGCCCCGGCGCTCATCCACATGATTGACTGTCAGCGTAATTTTATATAACCTGCCCTGTACATTTTGCTGGATCTGATCCAAAGGAAGGATATTATTGTCAATCCATA
Source organism: uncultured Lachnospiraceae bacterium (assembly GCA_947631605.1). Taxonomy (GTDB): domain Bacteria; phylum Bacillota; class Clostridia; order Lachnospirales; family Lachnospiraceae; genus CANRMC01. The sequence goes on along the minus strand of CANRMC010000004.1, from coordinate 993 downwards.
AAATATCCGCCATGGATTTCTGAATATTACAGAGTACCGTACCGGTTTCTTCATCCGTAACCGAAATCGTCATGTCGCCCTTTAAGTCGACATATTTATCTGTCTGGTCGCCATCCACGATAAAAACGAGCTGAACGCCGGACAGAATATCATGCTCTGCATAAAAATACTGCTCCAGCACATCCCCCTCTTTCAAGAGACGGAGATTTTCATACCGTTTCAGGGAACGTTCATCCGGATTTATAATTTTCGGGTCCGAAGCCGTTATTTCCACAGTCTTATAGGTTTCGGAAGCAGGAAATACCATAACAATCTTGGCAATTTTAGCCGCAACAAATAAAAGAGCAGCCAAAATCACAACCTCTATGATATATCGTTTTTTTGATTTCAAAAATTCTTTCATTTCTTCTTATCAATCCCTAAAATATAAATCTCTTGTATAGACCTTATCCATAACGTCTTCCAACTCATCCGCATAACGGTTCGCAACGATCACATCCGACATCTGCTTAAATTCATCCAGATCATGAATTACCTTCGTCTTCGCAAAAACATCTTCTTTCAACGTCGGTTCATAGATGACAATATCTACTCCCTCCGCTTTCAGCCTGCGCATAATTCCCTGAATCGATGACTGCCGGAAATTATCGGAATCATGCTTCATGGTAAGACGGTAAATACCAACAACATTCGGGTGCTGCTTTAAAATCTGACCGGCGATAAAATCTTTTCTGGTCGTATTTGCCGCCACAATCGCAGAAATTATATTTTCCGGCACATCCGCATAATTCGCCTTCAACTGCTTCGTATCCTTCGGCAGACAGTACCCACCATAACCAAAGGACGGATTGTTATAAAAGGAACCGATCCTCGGATCCAAGCCGATTCCCTCAATAATATCTTTCGTATTCAAGCCCTTTAATTCCGCATAGGTATCCAGCTCATTAAAATAGGAAACCCGCAGCGCAAGATAGGTATTAGCGAAAAGCTTGA
>CANRMC010000003.1 GCA_947631605.1 uncultured Lachnospiraceae bacterium | reverse complement strand
TGCTCGGCATGAAGCACCAGCACCAGATCCAGAAGCCTTGCCTCAAGCGGCGAGAATTTTTTATCCTGCCGCATGATACGCAGGATATTTTCCGCTGTGGAATACTCCGGTTTCGGATTGTGGATATATAATCCCCTGCCTTTCATAGCGTGTCTGTATGCCAGATACGAATATGCGCCGATCAGGGAAATATTCGCGATCAGTTGGATGCTTTGGCGGAGAACATTCGGAATACTCAGGTCGCCCGAATTTTTGTCATAAGAGCTGAGGGAAAGGACACTCCTTGCGATGGCGTTCATAATATCTTTGCTTGGGGACTTCAGAATAACGTCCGGAACGAAGTCTTCCGGAAGCCGTCTGTGATAAGCAAGCAGACGGGTGAAATGATCCAGTTCCGTTTTGTCCGGAAGTTCGCCGAAGAGAAGCAGATAGATCGTTTCTTCAAAACCAAACCGGTCTTCTGCCGTGAAGCCGTTTACAAGGTCAAAAATATTTATGCCCCGATAGGAAAGCTCACCTTCGATCGGCGTCAGCGTGCCGTCGATCTCTCTTGTGCCATAAATCGTGGAAATTTCGGTAAGCCCCGTCAGGACGCCTTTTCCGTTTGCCTCACGCAATCCCCGTTTTACCTGGTAGGTATCATAGAGGCTGTCCTCGATGTGGTTGTTCTTTATACACAGTTTTGCAAGTTTGTGAATCTCTCTGGCGGATTCTACCGGTTTATAGTATGCCATACGCATCACTCCTTCCATCACAGCTAATCATATAATGTTCAAAATAAAAATTCAAGCTTTCTTTGTCTTTTATATCTTGCTTGTGAATCTCTCCATTATCCTTTATAATACCAAAATAAGTGAAACTTTTTAAAATCGTACCATAAAATACGGGTTTTTATCCGTATCAGAATCAGAGGTGAGCGCCTTTGTCAGAGGAAGAATTTCATAAATGCATGCAGGCCATGGCGGAAGGTGATACGGAAGCCCTGCGGCTTGTATATGACGCCTACCTGAAGGTCATTTATATAACGGTCTATAATATCGTGAAACAGAAGGAGGCGGCGGAAGACATTACGTCGGAGTTTTTTATCCGGCTTTACCAGTCGGCGGGGAAATTCCGCGGCGACGGTCATCACAAGGCATGGATCATGACGATAGCAAGAAATATGTGTATCGATCATATACGGAAAAATTCCCGCGAAATGCCGGTTCTGGATAAAGACGAAGCAGAGGAAGGTGCCTATGTGGCGGAACCTTCGCAGGAATCAAAAGAAGAAAGCATTGTTACCCGTCTTACGGTACAGAAGGCAATGGAACTTCTGAAAGAAAAAGAAAAAGCAGTTATCGATATGAAGCTTTTGGGAGGCTTTACATTTAAAGAGATCGCAGAGTGCATGGATATGCCTCTGGGAACCGTGACATGGCATTATAATACGGGAATCAAAAAATTAAGGAGGTATCTGGATGATGCAGGATAAGTTGGATTCAGACAACAGCATACAAGACGAAGAAATCGAAGAACTGTATCGAAACGCTGCAGATATTGAGATTCCGGACCTCTGGAACCGTATAGAAACAGGAATAAAAGACGGGAAAACGGAAGATCAGCCACAGGAAACAAAGGCACCGATTCCAATCTCAAAGAAACGAAAGATCTATGTGAAATATCTGGCGGCAGCCGCCATACTTCTGGTACTGGCGATCCCCGCATGGTTTTTCCTTGGCGGAAGACATTCCATGGATAAAAGCGCATCGGATGAAACGTTAGATCAAATGGAAAACGCTCCGCAGGAGGATCAGGCATATGATTCTGATATGAGTGGCGACAGTATAAACGAATCTGCGGAAATGCCGGAGGATAGCATGGCAGAGGATAGCATGCCGGAGGAGAATGCGTCCGCAGACGGAAACGGACTCGAAGGAGAAATGTCGAAGCCAGTGTTGGATTCCGAAAATATGACGGAAAGCGAAGCTGCAGAAACCTTTCCGGAAACATTTTTGGTGCGGGGAGTTATTTTTCGGGACGACGGCGGATATTATATCCGCGATTGTGTCCTTATTGGCGTAGAAGGACCGGAGAAACTTCCGGAGATTTTTTCTATCGAAGAGACAGAAACCCTGACCACTATGCTGCCGGATCTAAAGGAAGGAGAAGAAAAAGAAGTGGGAGTACTTCTCCGTTTATCCGCCGCAGACAAGGTCCAATCGGCGGAGGATTCCCAGACCGATATAGTATCTGTAGAGGTTCTTCAGGTGCTTGAATAAAATTTCATAAATTACCATAAAAAACCGGAGCCCTTTCGTATCTATGTTGAAAGCGCTCCGGTTTTTCCTTTCGGAGCATATGAAAATAAAAAAGAAAGGTCAGGATGGATATGGTAAGAAATAAAAATCATTTAAAGAAAAATCGAAAGAAAAACGGCAAGAAGCTGCTTTGCATACTCCTGGCCGCACAGCTTCTTTTTACAACCGGTTGTGGAAATGACGGGAAAAAGGAAGCAGAAAAAGAGGATCCGGCACTAAAAGAAGAACCGACGGTAAAAGATGACGTGATCGAAATTAATCCCGATACGGAAGGGCTGGAAAACGACGTGATAGCGGGAGAAGAATTTTTTCCGGAAGATGCGTGTGATGTTCAGAGTGCTCCGAGTAACGGCGTCGATATGGAATATTATTACGGATTCGGAGAAGGGGACAGCAGGGAATATGATTATGAGGAGGAAAACCGGTTTTATTCGGCGGCTATGACGCCTTTTTCCACATTTGCCGCTGATGTCGATACCGCCTCGTATTCCAATATCCGTTCATATTTAAACGAAGGAAATCTTGATATACCGGTTTCTGCGGTGCGGATTGAGGAAATGATAAACTATTTCCATTATGATTATGCCGAGCCGAAGGAAGGAGAGCCGTTTTCCGTAAATATGGAGCTGGGGAAATGTCCATGGAATACGGAGCATTATCTGGTTCAGATCGGACTGAAGACCGGGGATATAGATATGGAGAATCGAAAACCGAGTAATTTTGTTTTCCTGATCGATACCTCAGGCTCCATGTATGACAGCAATAAACTGCCGCTGGTTCAGACGGCGTTTACAAGACTGGCGGAAAATCTGAACGAAAATGACAGGATTTCGATCGTGACTTACGCCGGTTCCGACCAAGTATTACTGGAGGGAGCGGCAGGAAATGATACGAGAACCATCATGCATTGTCTGGACAGTCTGGAAGCCTATGGCTCCACAAACGGTTCCGCCGGGATCAATACTGCCTATGAACTGGCAGAGCAGTATTTTATACCGGATGGAAATAACCGCGTCATTCTGGCAACGGACGGTGATCTGAACGTTGGGATCACAGACGAGGGCGGACTGATCCATCTGATCGAAGAGAAAAAAGAAAGCGGGATCGATCTCAGCGTCCTTGGTTTCGGTACGGATAATCTGAAGGATAATAAACTGGAAGCTCTGGCGGACCATGGAAACGGGAATTATGCATTTATTGATTCCGCTTTTGAGGCAAAACGGGTGCTGGCAAATGAAATGGGAGCTTCCTTACAGACGGTGGCAAAGGATGTGAAGCTTCAGGCGGAATTTGACAGCGGTTATGTGGAAGAATACCGGTTGATCGGATATGAAAACCGGACGATGGCGGCGGAGGATTTTCAGGATGATACGGTAGACGGCGGAGAGATCGGAGCCGGACACAGAGTGACCGCTTTGTATGAAGTGGCGCTGACGGAGAAGGGAGAAGCTGCCGTCAGAAATCAGGATGGCACACTGCTTACCCTTTCAATCCGTTACAAAGAACCGAAAGAATCTGAAAGTAAACTTCTTACTTATGGATTTGCCGCAGACTGCTATCGGGAAGAACCGTCGGATAATATGCGGTGGGCTGCCGCCGTCGCTGGTTTCGGAATGCTTCTTCGGGAAAGCGAATACGCCGGAAACCTGGATTATGATATGGTGCGGGATCTGGCTTCCTCCTGTGATTTTTCAGATGATCCGCTGAAGTCGGAGTTTATTGATCTTGTAGATATTAAGGCGGGCAGGATAGTGATATGCCACTGATTTAAGCAACGACCTCCATAGAATTAACGCAACGTCCCGCATAGATTAACGCAACGTCCGACATAGAATTTGTTCTTTACTACAAACATGGATTTTGGTATAATTTATCTTATGCAAGATGAAGTTTTCATATAATGACTGGGAGGTTAAAATATGTTAAATAACGGACTTATGATGCAGTATTTTGAGTGGTATCTGCCGGATGACGGTTCCCTTTGGAAACAGGTAGCGGAGGACGCCGCGAAATTAAAAACGAACGGAGTAACGTCGGTCTGGCTGCCGCCGGCTTATAAAGGCGCCGCAGGCGCGCAGGATGTGGGATATGGCGTATACGACCTGTACGATCTGGGCGAATTTAAACAGAAAGATACGGTACGTACCAAATACGGAACAAAAAAAGAGTACTTAGACGCTATCAAGGCGCTTCAGGCAAAAGGGATTCAGGTTTATGCGGATATCGTTCTCAATCATAAAGTCGGCGCAGATGAGATGGAGGAGGTTTCTGCACAGGAATTCAACAACAGGAACCGTTACCAGATGATCGGTGAAGAAAAGAAGATCGGCGCGTGGACGAAGTTTACATTTCCGGGCAGAAAAGGCAAGTATTCGGATTTTACCTGGAACTGGACGCATTTCGACGGAATTGACTGGGATCAGGATCATCTGAAAAATGCGTTATATAAGTTTTCCGGTAAAAACTGGGACGATTCTGTAGATAATACGGAAAACGGGAATTACGATTATCTGATGGGTGCGGATATTGATTTCAGCAATCCGGATGTTTACAACGAATTAGTGAAATGGGGAGAATGGTATATAAATACCACAGGTGTGGACGGACTTCGTCTGGATGCGGTAAAGCATATTCCGGCTTCCTTCTATAGAGACTGGCTGTACCGCGTGCGGGAACTGACACAGAAAGAGCTTTTTGCAGTGGGCGAGTACTGGCACTGGGATGTCAATGCGCTTAGCAATTACCTGAATAGTATCAATATGGGAGCATCTCTCTTTGATGTGCCGCTCCACTTCAATTTCCATAACTGTTCCAAAGCACATGGAGATTATGATCTGAGAAGAATCTTTGACGGAACCCTGACCAGAGTAAATCCTGTAAAATCCGTTACCTTTGTGGATAATCATGATACCCAGCCGGGACAGTCCCTCTGTTCATGGGTAGAGGATTGGTTCAAACCGATGGCATATGCGATGATCCTTCTTCGAAGCGACGGATATCCATGCGTATTCTATGGAGATTACAAGGGAATCCCGCATGATAAGATCAAGCCGATGAAGACGGTTCTGGACAAGCTGATGAAATTAAGAAAGAATAAGGCATATGGCCAGCAGCATGATTATATTGACGATCCAAATTGTATCGGCTGGACCAGAGAGGGCGATGAGGAGCATAAGGATTCCGGACTTGCGGTTGTGCTTTCCGACGGCACGGGCGGAACCAAGCGTATGTATATCGGCAGACAGTTTGCCGGCGCTCATTTTTCAGATGTTATGGGAAATGCCAAGTATAATATTAAGATTGACGAAGACGGATGTGGCGATTTTTATGTAAACCGAGGTTCGGTTGCTGTCTGGGTAAGAAAAGAAAGCAAATAGGGGGAGCATATGGAAAAGACCATTCGAACAGAGTCGGTAGAAGAATTTTTCAGGGCAGTTATGACATTACAAAACGAAGAAGAATTTTTCTCGTTCTTTGAGGACATTTGCACAGTGCAAGAGGTGGTTTCCATTGCCCAGCGGTTTTCTGTTGCAAGAATGCTTCATGACAATAAAACGTATGTAGAAGTAGCGAAGGCGACCGGCGCATCCAGCGCTACGATCAGTCGGGTGAACCGTTCCATGAATTTTGGAAATGGAAGTTATGATATGATCTTTGATCGGCTGCAGCAGGAAAATAATGACGGAACTCCTTCATAATGCGGACGGTTCCGTAAGATATAAGAGATAAAATAAAAATCGGAGTATATGCAGGTGTTCATATGCTCCGATTTTTGTTATTTATGATTCCCGATTCAGATTGTGGGCAATCGGATCATAAAGGTCGAGACGGCAGTATTCCTCATCTGAAAAATGAATGCAGTTGAGACAGCTTTTGGATGGATAGCTGTTTTTATACTGGCCATTTTTCTGGTCTTTGCAGTCATAGTCATAGGCGCTGCAGCGTTCCGCAACTTCCTCATACATTTCCTTTGAACTACGCATAATATAATTCCTCCATTTTTTCGGCAAAGCCGGTTGTAAAATCATTATGCGCAGTTCTATTTAAAATATGCGGTAAGTAGCAAATACAATCATAACGCAGCTAAATACAGCCATAACGCAGCTGTCTTGACATTGTGATTGATAATAGGTAAAATAGGCATAAAATTTGTGATAGGAGTTGATTTTTTTAAATGGAGCCCGGTTCCATAGTACAGTTAATTGTATTATTTTTCTTATTGATATTATCCGGTTTGTTTTCGTCGGCGGAAACCGCCCTTACGACTGTAAACCGGAACAAACTCCGCGCTATGAGCGAAGAAGGTCATAAGCGCGCGGGTAAAGTTCTGAAAATGACGGAGGATTCTTCAAAACTCCTCAGTACCGTTCTGGTTGGCAATAACATCGTGAACCTGTCTGCCTCCGCACTGGCAACGACCTTGTGTACGGAGCTTTTCGGCAGTAAATTCGTAGGGCTTGCCACCGGTATTCTGACATTTCTGATTCTCATCTTTGGTGAGATCACGCCAAAATCTCTGGCAACACTTTACAGCCTGCAATTATCATTATTTTATGCGTATCCAATCGCGTTTCTTATGTTCATATTCACGCCGGTTATCTGGATACTGAACAAGCTTTCCTATTTGATCTTTAAACTGTTCCGCATCGATCTGAATCATAATCCGAATCAGATGACGGAGAGCGAGCTCCGGACCATTGTGGATGTCAGTCATGAGGAGGGCGTTATCGAGCCGGAAGAAAAGAAAATGATCACCAACGTGGTGGATTTCGGAGACGCTCTTTCCAAGGACATCATGATCCCGCGTGCGGATATGGTATGCGCGGATGTCAATTCCACATATGAAGAAATGATTGAGATCCTGAATTCCGAAAACTATTCCAGAATTCCGATCTATGAAGAGTCCAAGGATCATATCATTGGAATTCTCCATGTAAAAGATCTTTTCATGTATCGGGAACGTTACGGAACGGAAGCGCTGGATGTCAGAAAGATCATGCGGAAGCCGCTTTTTGTCTATGAGTATCAGAAGACGGCAAGGATATTTGCGGATATGAAAACCAGTTCCGCATCGGTCTGTATCGTACTGGATGAATACGGGATCACGGCAGGGCTTATTACCATGGAAGACCTGGTAGAGGAAATTGTCGGCGATATCCGGGATGAATATGATGAAGCGGAGAAAGACCTGATCCGTACGATCGGCGAGAATCATTACAATATAGACGCGGCAGTTAAGCTGGATGATCTGAATGATGCGATCGGCACAACCTTCCAATCCGAGCACTATGATTCCCTGGGCGGATATGTGATCGAGCTTCTGGACCGTTTGCCGGACGCCGGCGACAAGGTAGAGGAGGACGGAATCTTATTCAAGGTTCTGAAAATGAATAAAAACAGAATCGACCGTATTGAACTTCGGCTTCCGGAACCGCAGGAAAATGAAGAAGAAACCATGGAAAAACCGGAAGAAGAGAAATAAAATTCTCTTTACATACGGTTTTCAATACTATATAATAAAGTTCGTATAACCAGCATTTTGTAAATTTTTGCATGGAACAGTTAAAGGTGGAATGAAAATGGATGAGCATTTGCTTGCGATAAAAAAACAGATCAGGGAATGGATCCGGCTGGATTATATTATGCCGGAGGATATTCCGGATATTGAACTGTATATGGATCAGGTGACGACCTTTATGGATCAGCACCTGCAGCATAACCGGCGGAACAACGAGGATAAAACCCTTACCAAAACCATGATCAATAATTATACGAAGAATAAACTTCTGCCGCCGCCTGAAAAGAAACGATATTCAAAAGAACATATTATCATTCTGATCTATATTTATTATCTGAAAAACGTGATCTCCATCAGCGATATCCAGAATCTTCTGAATCCTATGATTGAGCGGTATTTCGATGCAGAGGATTCCAATAGTGGGAAAACCTTATATGAAATATACAATCTGATCTTTGAACTGGAGAAAACGCAGTACTTTAATATCGAAAGCAGCGTTGCGAAAGCAGCTTCCATTACGGAGAAGAAGTTTCCGGCTTCCGATGATGAATATCTGCATAAAATGGCATTTATCTATCTTTTGAGCTATGATATCTATAGCAAGAAACGTCTGATTGAAAAGATGATCGATGAACTGGCGGAGGAAGAGGCTGCAAAGAAGAAAGAAGAAAAACAGGAATCTTCGAAGAAAGAAACCGTAAAGAAGGAAAACGCAAAGAAAGAAACCGCAAAGAAAGAAGCGGAAAAAAAGCAGCCGTCGAAGAAGGAAGCAGCGAAAAAGGAACCGGTCAAAAAAGAACCGGAAAAACCTTCCGCAAAGAAATAATAGAAAAACAGGAAAAGTAAGAGGATTAAAAGATGATAAGCGCAAATAATATATCCCTCCGTTTTGGGAAAAAGGCTCTCTTTGAAGATGTAAATATCACATTCACGCCGGGCAACTGCTACGGACTGATCGGTGCGAACGGTGCGGGAAAATCAACATTTCTTAAAATTCTGTCGGGGGAATTGGAGCCTACCGGCGGTGATGTGACGATGGATCCGGGCGAACGGCTCTCGGTGCTTCAGCAGGATCACTTCAAATATGACGAATTTTCGGTACTGGATACCGTTATCATGGGCAATAAGCGCCTGTATGAGATCATGAAGGAAAAAGATGAGATCTATGCCAAAGAAGATTTTACGGATGAAGACGGGATTCGGGCGTCGGAACTGGAGGGCGAATTTGCTTCCATGGACGGCTGGAACGCGGAATCCGATGCGGCGACGCTTCTGAACGGTCTGGGCATTGAAACTGAACTTCATGATAAAGGTATGCATGAACTGGACGGCAACCAGAAAGTGAAAGTCCTGCTTGCGCAGGCGTTGTTCGGAAATCCGGACATTCTGCTTTTGGATGAGCCGACCAACCATCTGGATCTGGACGCGATTGCATGGCTGGAGGAATTTCTGATCAACTTTGACAACACCGTTATCGTCGTCAGCCATGACCGGTATTTCCTGAACAAGGTGTGCACCCATATTGCGGATCTGGATTATAACAAAATTCAGATATACGCCGGAAATTATGACTTCTGGTATGAATCCAGCCAGCTTATGATCCGGCAGATGAAAGAAGCGAATAAAAAGAAAGAAGAAAAGATTAAAGAATTAAAGGAGTTTATCCAGCGGTTTTCTGCGAATGCTTCAAAATCCAAACAGGCAACCTCCAGAAAACGTGCGCTGGAAAAGATCGAGTTAGATGAAATACGGCCTTCCAGCCGGAAATATCCGTATATTGATTTCCGGCCGAAACGGGAGATTGGAAACGAAGTCCTGACCGTTTCCGGCATTTCCAAGACGGTGGACGGCGTGAAACTTCTGGACAATATCTCCTTTACCGTAAATCATGATGATAAAATTGCTTTTGTAGGTCCGAATACATTGGCGACCACTATGCTCTTTAAGATCCTTGCCGGCGAGGAAGAGCCGGATGAGGGAACCTATAAATGGGGAGTGACTACTTCACAGGGATATTTCCCGAAAGATAATACGAAAGAATTTGATAATGACAATATTATCGTAGACTGGCTGACACAGTATTCCGATGAAAAGGACGCGACCTATGTCCGGGGATTCTTAGGCAGGATGCTTTTTTCCGGCGAAGACGGCGTGAAGAAAGTAAAGGTTTTGTCCGGCGGTGAGAAAGTCCGCTGCCTTCTGTCCAAGCTTATGATCATGGGTTCCAATGTCCTGATTCTGGACGAACCGACCAATCATCTGGATATGGAGTCAATCACTTCCCTGAACAATGCGTTGATTAAATTTCCGGGAGTTGTCTTATTTGCCTGCCAGGATCACCAGTTCCTTCAGACTACGGCAAACCGGATTATGGAGCTTACAAATACGGGACTGATCGATAAGCAGACGACGTATGACGAATATCTTGCAAATGACGAGCTTGCAAGAAAGCGGCAGATCATGAATATGGATTTATCGGAGGAATAGGAACATTCCTTAATCCTCCGGAACCGTTACTTCAATGTCCAGACCGAGGATAAATTTCAGGAAGAGTTTCGCATGCTGGTAATTCTCCTCGGTGGTTCCCGGAAATCCCAGATAGACTTTCTCATATCCGGTATTCAGGGACTTGGCAAAGGCGGTATCGCTGATGTCGATCGCAAAGGGCATAACAACATCATCATTATTTGCGGCTTCATAAATGCGATCTTCAAGGAGCGGATAGATGTCAGCCGGGAAATAACTCTGCAAAGGGTTAAAGATTTCCTGCATGCTGCAATATTCGGCTCCTTTTTCATCGGTTACGACCACGTCGAACCGTCCGTTAAAACAGAGAGCGGGAAAACCGGTATAATCGGCGGAATCCTGACCGCTGTTCAATACTTTAAGATATGTTTCCTTGTCGAGATGCCGCTGGGCGTCCAGATTGATCTGATATTTCTTCGGAAATCCGTAATAATCCAAATATTCAGCTTCAAAACCCCGATTCAGGTCCATGGGATTACTGATATTCAGCACCGCATAAGACAGGGCGAAGGGACGGGTATTCTTGTAAATGGTAAGCGTGATGGAAACAACGCATACGATCGCTATGGTAATTGCCAGGAACGTCCATTTATAATAGAAGAGAATGTAACTGAACTGTTCTTTTTTGGACATGGAAGAAAGCGTTTTTTTGAGCTTCGCCCGTTTCGCTTTCATCCGCTCCCGAAAAGGCAGGAGACGCATCTCCAGATTGTCTTCGGCAGCTTCTTTGACATCTTTTTCTGCTTCGTTGTCTTCTTCCGTTTCTTCGCTGTTTTCTATTACTTCTTTTTTTCTGTCGTTTTTTTCTTCTTTCCCGTTGTTTTCGGCTTTCGTTCCTGCCTTCTCATTTTCGGAATCTTTTTTGCTTTTCTCCGGTTTTTGTTTTATTTCTTTCTCCGGCGCGTCTGCGTATTCTTTCATATCTATCTAAAATCCTTTCTGAAACATTTTACTTTCCTTATACTATCATATATATCGGGGCAGAAAAAGAAAAAAGTGTGAAAAAAATCAAAAGTATTTACAATTTAGGAAATCTCCATTATGATAGATAAGGAATTTGTTACAGGAATATATGCGAGGAAATATAAATAGAAATGAAGAAGAAGTTAAAACGTTTTTTTCATAAGTTTTTTAAGATATTCATTATATTCATGCTGATTACTCTGGTGGTAAACTTAGGCGTGATTCTGGCAGTTTATATCAACCACAGGAATAAACTTGGAAATGAAAAGGTCTTTCTGGAACCGCCGGGAGAAATGGTGGAGGTAAACGGACATAATATGCATGTTCTGCTTTCCGGAAATGAAGAATCGGAATATACGCTGGTTTTCATGCACAGCGCCCGCATTACGGATGATTCCATCGCCCTGCATCCGCTTTTCAAAGAACTTTCCGACTACCGGCTTGCCTATGTGGACCGGAGCGGGTTCGGGTTCAGTGAAGAGAGCGGAGCCCCGCGGGATATTGAAACCATACTTTCCGAGACGAGAGCCGCCCTTACAGGCGCAGGGCTTTCAGCCCCTTATATTCTGGTCCCTTCCGGTACTGCCGGACTGGAAGCCATATACTGGGCGGAAAAATATCCGGAAGAGGTACAGGGAATCATCGGTATCGGCATGGATTATCCGGAAGAGTTTGACGGTATCGTGGAAGAGCAGTATTGCACATTTTTTGATTATCTGATGATGAAGAGCAGTTACATCGGCGTGCAGCGGCTGATAAAGAGCGTCTATCCGGATAACGCGTGGGCGTATTATACGGAACTGGAAATGTCAAAACGGCGCGCGCTGATCTCCAAGAACTATTATACGGAAGATATGTATAATGAAGATCTGGCTACGATCAAAAACGCAGCCACAGTAAAAGAGGCAGGGTTCCCAACCGATATACCGGTCTGCCTCATTTATGCGAACCCGATCATGGAACCGTATATTAATGAAGATTCGGAAATGAAAGAAGAATATGAGAAAGAACTTGCAGAATATCCGGACTTTGATTATGTTTCTGCATATAATAAGGAAAGGCGGGAACATTTCAAACAGTATGAAAATGTGACGATCGAGGAACTGTCCGGACCTGCCCGCCTATATCTGTTTGATCCGGAAGGAATTGGAAGAATCATTGATAATTATATAGAAGAAATAGGCACAGTGTATAATTAAACAAAAAAAAATCAAAAAATACTTGCATTATTGTTTAATATGTCCTATAATTACTTTAGTCACGACGAGAAAGTCATGATAAAGTTTATTTTCTGGAACCAGCAGTCTTTGACTGATTATGAAATAGGTTCATAGAAAGTAGTTTTTCCGGCGTACATATTTTGAATGCGGTTAATGAAACAGACGGATGTTCTTTTTGAACAAAAGGACGTTTCAGAGACGGTTCGGAAGAAGGAAATCGGAAAAAACAGCACACACTATAAAAGGAGGGTTTTTTCGTGAAAAAATTCAAAAAAGCGTTGGCTCTTTCTTTAGCACTTGCTATGGGACTTTCCCTGACAGCTTGTGGCAAGGAAGAATCAACCGAAGCACCAACAGACACAGCAGCTCCGAGCGAGGACACAGAGGCTCCGAGCGAGGACACAGAGGCTCCGAGTGATGACACAGAGGCTCCAGAGGAAACTGGTTATCCATTACCTGCAGAGGATGGAGAGAAGATCTACATCTACTCTTGGAACGACGAGCTCGGTGGAAAGGTTGACGGTGTTCTGGCACAGTATCCACAGTACAAGGATTTAGTAGAGTGCGTAGCACTTGGTACCGGCGGTACAGATCCTGAGTACAAGACAGGTATTGATGGTGCTTTCTCAACCGACAAGGTTCCTTCAATCATCGCAGCTGATAACGACTTCGCTCTGTACTTCATGAATCAGGATTATGCAGCGCCTGTATCTGATTTTGGTATCACAGCTGATATGTATGCTAACGCATTCCAGTATACTGTAGATTTCGCTACAGTTGATGGAGAGCTGAAGGCTCTTACATGGCAGTGTACACCAGGATGCTTCATTTACAGAACTGATATCGCTGAGGAAGTTCTTGGAACATCAGATCCAGCAGAGGTTCAGGAGTATGTTAAGGATTGGGATACATTCTGGACAACAGCTCAGACAATGAAGGATGCCGGTTATGCAATGCTTTCAGGTCCAGATGATCTGAAGTATGTATGTCTTGATCAGAAGACATCTCCATGGGTAGTTGATGATAAGCTGAACATCGATCCAGCAATCACAGATTACATGGAGAAAGCTAAGAAGGCTTATGACGAAGGTTACACATTGAAGACTACTATGTGGTCAAACGACTGGACAGCTAACATGGCTGGTGACGTATTCGGTTACTTCGGTTGTACATGGTTCACATACTGGTCAATGCCTGGCAAGGATGCTCAGCCGGAAGTTTATGGAAAGAGACATATGTGTACAGGTCCTGCAGCATATCACTGGGGCGGTACATACCTCATTCCTACAAACGATTGCCCGAACAAAGAGTTAGCAGGTCTTATCCTCTATACACTTTGCTGTGATACAGATTACATGTACACAATGGGTGTAGGCGAAGCTCCTGACTTTGTAAACAACACAGCAGCTATCGAGCAGCTGATCGCTGACGGAAACGGTACTTCCGAAATCCTTGGCGGACAGAACGCTTTCGAAGTTTGGTATGATATGGCTAGCGGTATCTCACTGAAGAATGCTACAGATTATGATGCAACATTCAACGGTTACATGGATTCTGCTTCATCTGCATACAACTCAGGCGAGCTGAAGACAATTGATGACGCTGTTGCAAACATCAAGAGCCAGGTACAGAACGCTTACGATTACATTACAATTGAGTAATTGTATATTGTAGCAAATCATATCTGATTTTAGTTATGCACCGGATTCGTCCGGTGCATAATTTGAAAAAAGACATGAAAAAAGGACATATGCCCTGTTAGACATTTTATAAGAGCCATAAAAAATATGTGTCTCTTATAAAATGTCTAACGGTGGAAACGTGAGTATGTAGAAAAATAAGATTGGGGAAGTGAAAACATGAAGAAAAAGACAGTTGAATATGGAAAATATGGATATATATTCATTGCTCCGTTCTTCCTGGTATTTTTGGTATTCCAATTATATCCGTTGCTTTACACGTTTTTCCTCAGTTTTGTTGAATATAAGGACAAGAACGGAAAGATGTTTGGTCCGAAGTTCAACGGCTTAGGAAATTATCTGGATATCATTAGAGAAAAAGACTTTACTACCAATTCATGGCGTTATCTGGATACATATCCTTTGAATGCAATTAAGAATACGATTATTATGTGGGTGTGCAACTTCATTCCGCAGATTCTGTTATCACTGCTTCTGGCAGCATGGTTTACAGATACAACCGTTAAGTTGAAAGGTCAGGGTGCATTTAAGGTTCTTATGTACCTGCCGAACATTATCACAGCTTCTTCCATTGCCGTACTTTTCTATCAGTTGTTCGATATCAACGGACCGATCACACTGACATTAAAGCATATGGGAATTCTGGATAATGATTACAACCTGATGGAGCATGCCGCACCTACAATCGGATTGATCGCATTCATGCAGTTCTGGATGTGGTATGGTAATACGATGATTACCTTGATCGCAGGTATTCTTGGTATCAATCCATCCTTGTATGAAGCAGCCATGGTAGACGGCGCAAGCAGCAAGCAGCAGTTCTTCCAGATTACTTTACCTCTGCTGAAGCCGATTCTTCAGTTTACATTAGTAACATCTGCAATCGGTGGTCTTCAGATGTTCGATATTCCGTCACTGTTTAACGTATCAAACGGTATCGGCGGACCGAACCGTGCTTCTGAAACGATTGCAATGCAGATTCGTGAGTATGGTTTTGTAAGTAAAAACTATGGTAAAGCTGCATCAGCTTCTATCGTATTATTTATCATAACATTGATCATCAGCTTGGTATTCTTTGCCCTGACGAAGGATAGAGAACCAAAGCAGAAACATGCAGTTGTGAAATAGAAAGGGGGACGTAGATAATGGCAAAATCAAATACTGCGGATGCTAGTTATTCCGCACAGATTCGTACAAAAAAGATTATCAGAACCATTATATGCGTGATACTCTGTCTCTTGAGTGTCTTCCCGTTCTATATCATGGTAATTAACGCAACGCACAGTTCTGATACGATCAAAATCGGTATGCAGTTACTTCCGGGTACAAAGCTTGGTAGTAACTATACCGGACTTATGAAGAAAGCAGCCGGACTTGGTACAAATATCTGGGTAGCAATGCTTCACAGTGCAATTATCACAGTACCAGCTACGATTCTTCAGGTATATTGTGCAACGATGACCGCTTATGGTCTTACAGTATACCAGTTCAAGCTTAAAAATGTTGCATGGTCATTCATCATGGCAATCATGATGATTCCGGCTCAGGTATCTATTATCGGTTTCATCAACTTCATGATGAAGATCGGTCTGTATAATACATACTGGCCATTGATCATTCCGGCAGCGGCAGCGCCAAGTACGGTTTACTTCATGAAGCAGTATATGGCAAGCGCGCTTTCCCTTGAAATTATCGAGGCTGCCAGAATCGACGGTTCCGGTGAGTTTGCAACCTTTAACCGGATTGTATTACCGCTTATGAAACCGGCTATGGCAACACAGGCTATTTTCGCATTCGTAGCATCATGGAATAACCTGTATACGCCTTCTATGATGATCGTAGACCAGTCAAAGAAGACACTGCCTATGTTCGTTCAGGCTCTCCGTTCCGACTTCGCAAAGCAGGATTTCGGTTATATTTACTTAGGTCTGACGATGACAGTATTACCGCTCTTTATCATTTACTTTGCACTGTCAAAGTATATTATCGCCGGTGTTGCGCTTGGTGGTGTAAAAGAGTAATTTTAATAGTTCTAAATTTCAAAAGACCGGGTTTTCCGCCCGGTCTTTTTTAATGATTCTTACGGTTTTCTTACAGGTGCCTCCAATCCATTGACTCGGAAATTCTTTCGTTTTACGATAAGAATAGAAGAAAGAAGGAACAAAAAAACGATCAATGGAAGGAGAAAAAATATGTTTTGGAAATCTGTAAAAACGCAAACAGCATATATTTTGCAGCGAAAGACCAGTGTGTTGATCTGGTATACGTTATGCGGGTTTATCACCATGAACTTTTTGAAAAATGTCATATGGAACCGTCAGGTTGTATACATCAGCCAGATGTTTGATCTTACGAAAGAGGTTCTCTTATCCGGCTGGTCGAAGTTCGGTCATTATTTTATGCTGTTTTATCCGATTCTTGTGGTTATTCCCACATCTACTTTGTTTTTAAATGACCGCAGCTCAAAGAATGTTCTTTATCTTTCTCAAAGACTGGGAAAGAGGAAGTACTATTACAGTAAGGCGTTCGCTGCATTTTTTGCCACCTTTCTTCTATTCACCATTCCCTTTTTACTGGAGCTTTTACTGAGTGTTCTATGTTTCCATATTTCTTCCAAGGGCGATCCGTCAAATTTTTCTTACTATCAGTCGGTAGTGACAGATCAGCATTATCCTTTTGGAGATTTTTATATCAGACACAGAATATGGTATGTCGTTATAATGATCGGTATTTTTGGCATTGTTTCCGGTATATTGGCGGTATTCAATCTGGCGCTGGCTTCTCTTCGGATCTTTCGGTTTCAGATATTTACATTGCTTCCGGTTTATTTTTTACTCGAATTTCTGGCAAGACTCGCGCAGTATGGAAAAGCGAAGTTTGCTACAAATTATTACTTTATTCTGAGAATGTTCTCGGAATCATCAAAAGATATGAATCTGTTCGTTTATGTCGGTTTTCTGCTTCTGCTTTTGTTTATCTCTATCATCATTTTAACAAGAAAGGGGCATGCCGATGAACTATCGTAAAAACTATAAATTACCGGTGCCTCTTATAGTCGGCTTCATTTATTATTTCTCTGTTTTTGCGAACGGGCGAACTGCCAGTATCTTCCAGATTACGGGGTATTTCCAGTTTTCGGATATACAATGGGTTATGCCATATGTCGGGGACGCCGTTCAGCGTTATCTTCCTGTTATGATCGCGCATGTTATTTTTGGAACATATCTGTATGAACATTTTTGCTCGGCGTCCGTCTATTATTTTACGCGGACAAAAAAACGGAAGACATGGTTCGTAAAGGAATCCCTGAAGCTTTATTGGAACGTTCTGGAATACGCTTTTTTTCTGATCCTTCCGGTTGTCGTTATGCTTTTTCTAAGGGGAGATCTACAGACACCGACAGGAACGGATGTGTTTTTCCTGTTTTATTATCTCGTGATCTATTCCCTGTTTTTATTCCTTGCGGCAGAACTGATCAATATCATTGCGATCTGTACCGGAAGCGGGGCGGGATTTGCCTGTGTGGAATTTATCTGTCTTGGCGGTATCTGTTCCTATCTGATCTTGGGGGAGATATTTTTTGAGGAAGAATATATTTTGGCGCATCCGGAATTGATCAGATATAACCCGATCGCACATATTTTTTTAGATATCCATAGCAGCCGGATACCTGCGATTGAGGCGGATATCGGCAGGCTGGAACACGTTTTTTTTCTTGGCGATTCGCTTCTTTTATATGTAATTCTGGCTCTGGTTCTCGTAGTGATCGGAAGCCTGATCGTGTCCAAAAAAGAAATTTATTATGCAAAGCCGGAAGGAGGAAATTAACATGGTACTTACAGTCAGTCATTTAAACAAGAAGATAAAAGGAAAGACCGTATTAGATGACGTCTGCGTGGAATTTGAAAGCGGAAAGATATATGGCATCGTCGGCAGGAACGGCTCCGGGAAAACGATGCTGTTTCGGGCGCTGACCGGTCTGATCCAGCCGGATTCGGGAGAGGTGCTGCTTAACGGCGCAAAACTCCATAAAGATATGGAGGTCCTGCCGGACTGCGGGATATTGATTGAAAATGCGGGACTTTATCCGGAACTGAACGGCGTGGAAAACTTAAAATTCCTGACAAAGTTAAATAAAAACGTTTCTTTGGATGTTATCAGGGAGACGATTCAAAAAGTAGGGCTTGATCCGGCGGATAAACGTCCGTTCTCGAAGTATTCGCTGGGTATGAAGCAGCGTCTGGTGTTTGCGCAGGCAATCTTTGAGCAGCCGAAGGTTCTATTTTTGGACGAACCGACAAATGCCTTAGACGAAGAAGGCGTTCAGATGATCCGAACGCTGATTTTGGAGCAGAAACAAAAGGACCATATTATTTTGATCGCCAGCCATAACCGGGAGGATATTGATATTCTTGTCGATGAAACCTATCGTATGTCGGAAGGAAAACTATATCCGATGGAGGGTTCACGAAGCGGAAAGGAGTCTGTATGAAAAAAATTACCATTCATTTCTTAATTACCGGTATTTTATTTTCCGCACTCTTTATCTATGGGCGATATGAGCGGAGTTTTCATAAGGAGCTGGACATTTCGGGGCTGGAGGAATTTTATGTAGGGCTTCTGCCGGATGAATTAGTGGAGCGGCAGGTTCCTATTCTGCAAAATGATCTTCCGGATTCCCGTTATATCCTTCAGGTAGCCTGTACGGAGGAAATGCAGTTTCAATTCTCCTGCGGAATGCAAAAGGTAAAGATCGAGCATGTCTTTCAGGGAGATGATCTGGAGGCGGGAGATGAAATTGATATATTGGTCAGTACGCTTGTGTCGCTTCCTGAGGCAGGCGGCGCGGGAGAAAATGCGTGTAATCTTGACTTCGTGAACCGCCTTCAGGTCGGAGAAACCTATCTTATATTTCTGGATCAGAAGGTAGAGACTGAAAATGGACCGCTTTACATGCAGAACGACCATTTCCTTGTAAAACCGTATTTTTCCTATGATAATACTCAGAAGAATTATTTTGCAAGCACCAATCCGGATCCCGATAATAATTCGATTCTCTATAAAGACGTGAAAGACGAGGAAATGTTCCTGATGTCAGAAGACAGCGTGAATATGATGATGGATTTAAAAAAGGAGTTATTTCAGAAATATCCGAAACAGGAAGCAAGGTAGGAGGGATTGTGTACTTATTGTGAAAGTAGTTGACGAATTGACGGATTTAAACTAAAATGATGAACGGATAAAAAAGAATGATTCATAATTCGGAGGCTATTATGAGAAAGAATAAATGCACAAAGAAGATTTTAACACTTGCCTTGGCTTTCCTTCTTGCAGGCTCACTGACCGGCTGCGGCGGAAGTCAGCAGGAAAGTACCGCAACTACCTATTCCAAGGACGAATATTCGACCGTAAAGGCAATGAAGGTGGGCGATCAGGATATTTATATGGACGAAATGAATCTCTATGCGCTTCAGGAACTTATTATGCAGGAAGCGTCCCCAAAGACATTTGAGGTGAATGAAAGCACGTATAAGGAAGAAGTGCTTTCCATGATCCGGGAACGGGTAATTATGTATAACGTGGTTCAGAATAACGATTATGAACTGGAAGAAAAAGACCGGGAAGCCGGAGAACAGCTGGCGGCTAATTTTAAAG
The DNA here is from genome assembly GCA_947631605.1 of uncultured Lachnospiraceae bacterium. GTDB lineage: Bacteria > Bacillota > Clostridia > Lachnospirales > Lachnospiraceae > CANRMC01. Next base: position 27,723 of record CANRMC010000003.1, on the reverse strand, counting down.
CCATGGTATCTCAGGACATACTGGATGAGTATGGAATTTCCGATGAATTGATCGACCGCGTTTTTGAGGAGCAGGCAGCGATTCAAAGTTTTCAGGATGATATCCAGAATGAAATGGGACAGCAGATTTATGATGATTTCATGGAAGTCTATGCGGATTACAGCTTTCACGAAAGCTATTATATGGTATTCCCGACGGTTGAGGTTGATGAAAACGGAAATCCAAAGACCACCGGAGAGACCGCTTCTAACGGTGACGCCATTTATGAGCCGATTTCCGACGCCGAAAAGCAAGAGGTAAAGAAACAGGCGGATGCAGCGGTTGCCGAACTCAGGGCGGGCGCAAAACCGGAGGATGTTGCAGAAAAGTATGGCGTCTCGGCGTATTCTACGGTACGGACCGGTTATGTGGGAATGTATTCGGATGAGATGAATAAGGCGCTTGAGGGACTGAAAACAGGAGAATGTACGGATCCTATGGAAACGCCGCTTGGGTATGCCGTTACCTATCTGACGGAAGCGGACAGCGAAGAGATGAAGGAAACATATGTATATTATCTGTCAACGCAGAATCTAAATACAGAGTATGAAACCCTGCGTCAGCGCTGGCTGGCAACAATACCGGTAGATCCGGAGGCGGATATGTATGATACCGTATGGGCGGATTATTCATTGCGGCCGATCCTTGATACTTTAGTCGATCAGGGCGTACTTCCGGAGTAAGACAGGCATTATAATATATGCTTTAAAAGCCATGGATAAGAAAATTGTCCATGGCTTTTTAAAATAAAAAAAGGTTTATCGGGAATTTTGTAGAATAATAAATTAGGTGCTCTTTTATTGTCTGACGAGGTGGAAGCATGCTGATACGCGAAGAATTTGAGAAAATGGAACATCAGATATTAAGTCCTTATGCATCGTTTAGTGATGGATCAAAAGGACGGGAAAGGAAAGAAGAGTCCTGCGATATCCGGACGGATTATCAGAGAGACAGGGACCGGATACTCCATTCTAAGGCATTTCGCCGCCTTAAGCATAAAACACAGGTATTTCTTTCGCCGGGCGGAGACCATTACAGGACGAGACTTACGCATACATTAGAGGTATCCCAGATCGCAAGAACGATTTCCAAAGCTCTCCGGCTGAACGAGGATCTGACAGAGGCGATCGCCCTTGGACACGATCTGGGGCACACGCCTTTTGGACATGCCGGTGAACGCGCGTTATCCACTGCGATGGGCGCTCCGTTTAAGCACAACGAACAGAGCGTGCGTGTGGTAGAGCGTCTGGAAAAAGAAGGAGCAGGCCTGAATCTTACCTGGGAGGTAAGAGACGGAATACGCAATCACAAAATTTCCGGAAATCCTGCAACTCTGGAGGGAGAAGTAGTCCGAATTTCTGACAAAATTGCTTATGTAAACCATGATATTGATGACGGCATACGTGCGGGAATACTGACTGAAGAAGACCTGCCTGCCTTATGTACCTATGTATTGGGACATTCCACCAGGGATAGGATTGATTCCGTTATTCATGATGTCATACGGAATTCGGAAGGCAAGTCTCATATCTGTCTCTCCAAAGAATATGAAGAAGCGCTCTTTAATCTGAGGACGTTTATGTTTTCCTATCTTTATACGAATCCCAAAGCAAAGGGCGAGGAAAAGAAAGCAGCTAAAATGATCGAATTACTGTATGCTTATTATCTGGCAAGACCGGAGGAAATGCCGGAGGAATACCAGCGTATGATTGATGAGGGCGAAGAAAAACGAGTCATCGTATGTGATTACATCGCAGGCATGAGTGATAACTATGCGGTAAGCTGTTTTCAGAATATATATATTCCGACCGCATGGGGCGGAATCTGACAGTATGGCGGTATTTTGCAACACTTTGCAACATTTTGCAACATGTTGCAGCATTTTGCAGCACAGCCGCTCTGTATCGCAGCATTTTGCAACTTTTTGCATTGCGGATAGATAGTAGAAAGAGGGATGAACTTGTATTACCCGGATGAGATCGTAGAAGAAGTAAGATCCCGGAATGATATCGTCGATGTCATTAACGGTTATGTGGGATTGAAACGAAAAGGAAATACATACACCGCCTGTTGTCCGTTTCACAATGAGAAGACGCCGTCTTTCCATGTAAGCAGGGAAAAGCAGATGTATCATTGCTTCGGCTGCGGAGCCGGAGGAAACGTATTCACATTTCTAATGGAATATGAACACTACTCATTTCCGGAAGCAGTGAAATATTTAGCGGATCGGGCAGGAATGGAACTTCCGGAGCAAAAGCTTTCCGGCGAAGAGAAACAGAAGGAAAGCCGGAAGGTACAGCTTCGTGAGGTGAATAAAAGTGCGGCGGCATACTATCATTATCTGCTTACCAAGACGGAGCGGGGCAAAAAAGGATTGGAATATTTCCGAAAAAGAGGTCTTTCGTATGAGACGATCCAGCGCTTTGGACTGGGATATGCGGATTTTGGACCGAACGGACTATATCAGTATCTAAAACAGAAGAATTATCCGGACGACCTCATGCGTGACGCCGGATTGATTGAATTTGATGAAAAACGCGGACCGCATGACCGGTTCTGGAACCGCGTTATGGTGCCGATCCTGGATATCAACGGAAAAGTCGTTGCATTTGGCGGGCGTGTTTTAGGAGACGCAAAACCGAAATATCTAAATACAAAGGAAACAGAGATTTTTGATAAGAGCCATATGCTGTTTGCCCTGCATCTGGCGAGGCGCAGCAGGAGACGGGGCATGATCCTATGTGAAGGCTATATGGATGTCATTGCTATGCATCAGGCCGGATTTGACAATGCCACAGCCTCTCTCGGCACCGCATTTACGATCGGACAGGCAAATCTTATCAAGCGCTATACCAAGGAAGTATATCTGGCATATGACAGCGACGAGGCGGGCGTAAACGCTGCGCTGAAAGCGATCGGGATCCTCCGGAGCATAGGACTTTCCCAACGCGTCATAAATCTGAAACCATATAAAGATCCGGACGAACTGATACAGGGAGCCGGAAAAGAAGCGTTCGAGGAACGTATACGGGATGCAGTCCCCGGTCTGATGTTTGAGATCGAGCAGATGCGGAAAGCATATAATCTGAACGATCCGGAGGGAAAGACAGAATTTCTGCATAATGTGGCAAGAAAACTTGCAATGCTTACCGACGCCGTAGCGAGAAACAGTTATATCGAGACAGTCAGCCGGCAATATATGCTGGATGCGGGTATTTTAAAAGCAACCGTTACCCAGTATGGGCTGTCGGGGGACTATGAAACCGTTCCTCCTCCGCCGGAACCGGATAGAAAGAAGCCGACCGGAAGTCTGACGCAGCAGGGACTTCTTCTGACATGGCTTGCCAACCGCCCGGAGCTTTTCCGGAAACTGGACGGGATTATATCCGAGAAGGATTTTACGGAAGGCGACTGCTTTGTTGTGGCGGAGGCTCTGTTTGAGCAGTACAGAACCACCGGAAAGGTAAATCCGGCGGCGATCGTTAACCGGTTTGATGATGTAGACAAGCAGAGTATAGCGGCAGGCATGCTTCAGACGGAGCTTCCGTTTGAAACATCCGATGAGGAAATGGTAAGGGCCGTAACAGATGTGGTGAGAAAGATCAAACTTGAGAGTGTCGAACGGGAACTTTCTGATAATCAGGATCCAAAACGTTTTCCGGAATTGATCCGGAAGAAGCAGGAACTGTTAAAATTGCATATTTCGTTATGAAATGGATAAAATACTAATGTTATGGAAGGATGGATAGAATCATGGAAGAAAAGAAAGAAAAAGCAGATATTAAGGGAACTTCAGAAGAACAGACAGAAGAGACTGCAACATCTGCTGTTTCTCAGGAGAAATTCAAACAGAAGCTGGAAGCTCTGCTGGAATTTGCGAAGAAAAAAAAGAATGTCATTGAAGATACGGAAATCATCGATATGTTCAGTGACTGCAAAGAACTCCTGACTTCTGATAATATGGCAAGAATCCTGGAATTTCTGGAGCAGCGAGGCGTGGATGTCCTGACTATCACAGAAGATGACGACGATGTGGATCCGGACGCCCTTTCCTTTGAACTGGATGAGGAAGAAGAAATTGATGTGGAGCAGATCGATCTGTCCGTACCGGACGGCGTCAGCATTGAAGATCCGGTCCGGATGTATCTGAAGGAAATCGGTAAGGTTCCGCTTCTTTCTGCCGAGGAAGAAATTGAACTCGCAAAGCGGATGGAAAACGGTGATGAAGAGGCTAAGAAAAAACTCGCGGAGGCGAACCTGCGTCTGGTTGTATCGATCGCAAAACGCTATGTAGGGCGCGGCATGCTCTTTCTGGATCTGATCCAGGAAGGAAATCTGGGACTTATTAAAGCTGTGGAAAAATTTGATTACCGGAAGGGATATAAATTCAGTACCTATGCAACATGGTGGATCCGTCAGGCGATTACGAGGGCGATAGCAGATCAGGCGCGTACTATCCGTATCCCTGTGCATATGGTGGAGACTATCAACAAATTGATCCGTGTTTCCCGTCAGCTCCTTCAGGAACTGGGCAGGGAACCAACCCCGGAAGAAATTGCAGAAGAAATGGATATACCGGTAGAGCGTGTTCGGGAGATTTTAAAGATCTCACAGGAACCGGTATCTCTGGAAACGCCGATCGGCGAAGAAGAGGACAGTCATCTGGGAGATTTCATTCAGGACGAAAACGTACCTGTGCCTGCTGACGCCGCTGCATTTACGCTGTTAAAGGAACAGCTTGTGGAAGTATTGGGAACCCTTACTGACAGGGAACAGAAAGTACTTCGACTGCGTTTCGGTCTGGATGACGGACGGGCGCGGACACTGGAAGAAGTGGGAAAGGTATTTAATGTTACAAGAGAGCGAATCCGGCAGATTGAAGCAAAAGCATTGCGGAAACTGAGACATCCAAGCCGGAGGCGCAAACTGAAAGATTTTCTGGAGTAAGCGGGGGACTGCATGAATCATGCATTGAACAACAGGCTTTCAAATAGAATGAAGATGGTAGCCGGACTTGTAACGGAAGGAAAACGGGTGGCAGATATTGGCTGCGACCATGCCCTTGTCAGTATCTATCTTGTCAGGGAGCGGCACATACCTCATGTTTTTGCAATGGACGTGAATGCCGGACCTTTGGAAGCGGCAAAAAAAAATATCAGGCAATATCAGGTGGAAGACGCAGTCACGCTCCGCCTTTCCGATGGTTTCCATGGGTTAAAAGAAGGAGAGACAGATACTGCTGTTATTTCCGGTATCGGCGGTGCGCTGGCGATAAAAATACTGACAGAAGGGAATTCGATCATACATAACGGATATGAAGTAGTCCTTCAGCCTCAGTCAGAACTTTCGGAGGTGCGGAAATTCCTGCGTAAGAACGGCTGGGAAATTCTGGAAGAGGCTATGCTTTTCGAGGACGGAAAGTATTATACGGCAATCAAAGCGGTAAAAACAGACGCTCCGCCGGAATTGAATGAGGAATCCCCGCTTGTCGGGATCTACGACCGGTTTGGAGCATATCTGATCCGGAAAAGATCAGATGTGCTGCGGGAAAATCTGCTCAGGGAAAAAGAAACGCTCCTTGAGATTTTGAAAGGTCTGCAGGAAAAAAATGAAGCAGAAAAGTATGCGGTTCGGATCACAGAGCTGAATCAGGAAATCGAGGCGGCGGATATTGCGCTTTCGATGATGGAAAGAAAATGAAACGCAGCCGTTAGTTACATCCCTAAGAAAGGGGTACATATATGAGATGTTATGAGATTATAGATTATCTTGAGAACCTTTCCCCAAAGCATTTCGCTATGGATTGGGATAACGTAGGACTGTTAGTGGGGAGAAAAGATAAGCGTATAAAGAAGATCATGATAGCGCTGGATGCTTCCAGTCATGTGGTGGACCTTGCCGTGGATGAAGGAGCCGATATGCTGATCACGCACCACCCTATGATATTTTCCAAGATCAAGCGTGTTACGGATGACGACGTGCTTGGGAAAAAAATACTGAAGCTTGCAGGCGCGGATGTAAGTTATTACGCCATGCATACAAACTTTGATGTGAAAGGCGGTATGTCCGTATATGCTTCCAACCTCCTGGAACTTACGGACCGGAGTATTCTGGAGGAAACCGATGAGCGGGAAGGAATCGGACGGATTGGTACGCTGCAAGGCGTGTCCGACTGCCGGGACGTGATACGCATCGTAAAGGAAAAGTTCGGTTTGGAGCATGTATTTGTATACGGGGATCCTTACCGCAGGGTAAAGACGGTTGCGATCAGTCCGGGCTCCGGCAAAAGCATGATCCCTCAGGCGGTGGCGAAGGGCGTTGACTGCCTGATCACAGGCGATATCGGACATCATGAAGGCTTAGACGCCATTGAGCAGGGACTTACGGTTATTGACGCTACCCATGCAGGCATTGAAAAGATTTTTGTTGAATATATATATAATTATCTGGAACCCCTCTGCCGGAATGTAGAGATCGTGAAGGTCAATGAGGGAATTCCAATGCGTGTATTTTAGGATTGGGGTAAACAATGGAGAAGATGAATGTTACGGTTATTTTAGGTGATGAAAAAAAGGTATATCAGACAGACCGGATTTCTACGGCATATGAGATATTAAAACTTGCCGCGCCGGAGAATGTAATGGATTATGCGGCGGTTTTTGCGGACCGGAAACTGCGGGAAATGACGTTCGTACCGGAACGCGACTGCGAATTGGAATATGTGCCGCTGAAATCCGTCATTGGCATGGATATGTACCGGAGAAGCCTGACGCTGCTTATGATGCGCGCGTTTTCAGACGTGTTAGGCGAGAGGACGGACTATCGGGTACTTGTGATGTATTCCTTGGGAAAGGGATATTTCTGCCGATTGATCAGCGAAGAAATTGAAACCGATGAAAAACTTCTTGCGAAAGTAAAGCAGAGAATGCATGAAATCGTGTCGCTGGATGAAACGATCCATAAGGAAACCATCGGAACGGAAGAGGCGGCCATCCGCTTTGCTGAGAGAGGGATGGAAGAGAAGGAAAAACTGTTCCGTTACCGGAGAGTGTCGAAAGTAAACCTTTACCAGCTGGGCGGTTATGAAGATTATTTCTACGGCTATATGCTTCCGTCCGCCGCTTATTTGAAAAAATTTGATCTGGCTCTGCATGACGACGGGTTTGTTCTGGTACTGCCGGATAAAGAAACCTTTGAACTTCCGGAGGTTTACAGGGCGCCGGAAAAATTGTACCGGGTACTCCGGAAGTCTGATGAATGGGGAGAAATGCTTGGCATTGCTTCCGTTGGCGAAATGAACGACGTTATTACGAACGGTGAAATGAATGATATGATTCTGGTACAGGAGGCGTTGCAGGAGAAGCAGATCGCGGAAATTGCGGAACGGATCCTGGTTGAAAAGAAAAAGATCATTCTGATCGCCGGACCTTCTTCTTCCGGAAAGACTACCTTTTCCCACCGGCTGAGTATCCAGCTTCGGGCGTATGGTATGCATCCGCATCCGGTCGCTCTGGATAACTACTTTGTCGATCGGGAAAAAACGCCGAAGGACAGATTCGGCAACTATGATTTTGAATGTCTGGGAGCCATGGATTTAAGGCTTTTCAATGAGGATATGAAAAAGCTTCTGGCGGGTGAGACCGTAGAGATTCCGCAGTTTGATTTCCAGCATGGAAAACGACAGTATAAAGGAGATTTTCTTACGTTAAAGCAGGGAGACGTACTGATCGCGGAGGGAATCCATGCCCTGAATCCTGAAATGACGGAAGCCCTGCCGGATGAAAGCAAGTTTAAGATCTATATCAGCGCGTTAACGCAGTTGAATATTGATGAACATAACCGTGTGTCGACCAGCGACGGCAGGCTTTTGCGCCGGATCGTCAGGGATGCAAGAACCAGAGGAAACGACGCGCAGGCGACGATCCGTATGTGGGAATCCGTAAGACGCGGGGAAGAACATAATATCTTTCCGTATCAGGAAGAAGCGGACGTTATGTTTAATTCCGCCCTGATCTATGAGCTCGCGGCACTGAAGCAGTATGCAGAACCGCTGCTTTTCGGCGTCCCGAAGGATTCACAGGAATATTACGAGGCAAAACGGCTGCTGAAGTTTCTGGATTACTTCCTCGGAATTGATATTACCCATGTGCCGCAGAATTCGATCCTGAGAGAATTTATCGGCGGCGGCTGTTTCGATATCTAAAAAATATATATTGAAAAAAATGCCATAAAAAAACGGATCCTTTTCGTATCTATACAAAAGGATCCGTTTTTTAAATGTAAGTCAGACGATAAGCCGGGTTATGTCGTGGATGATCATCTATCTAGATCCTGTGTTGCCACAGGATTCAAGCAACCTACCTGAAGCCCAGCGGGCCGCTGCATTGCTTCTGTTTGGTCTTGCTTCGGATGGGGTTTGCAGAGCCTGTCCTGTTACCAGTCCAGCGGTGAGCTCTTACCTCGCCTTTCCACCCTTACTGTCGCGGTATGCGACAGCGGTTTATTTCTGTTGCACTTTCCTGAGAGTCGCCTCTACCGGACGTTATCCGGCATCCTGCCCTGTGAAGCCCGGACTTTCCTCACCTGCCGGAAGGCAGCCGCGATCATCTGTCTGGCTTACCGGTATATAGTAGCATAAATGACGCTATTTTTAAAGAAATATTAATATTTTTCCCTATTTATTTTAATAGTCTTGTGATAAAATATTGATTGGGAAAAAGAACGAAAAATAAATATAAATAATTAAGATCGGAGGATAGAGATGAATATACGGAAACACAAGTGCCTGACAGCGGTGATTCTTATTATCTGCATGGCGCTTTTCTGGACGAAAGAAGGCGTTTTGGCAGCGGAATCAGGGAACGCGCCGATTCAGGTGACCATAGAATCGGTTTCTCAGGAGGACAGTGACACTTATAATCTGGAAATGGAGGTCTATAACGGGGGGAAGGATATTTCCGGTATTCTTCGTCTCGCCATATGGGATGAGAATAAAGCGGTTTATGATACGCCGATCTCTCTTGCGGAAAAGAGTACGAAAAACTGTACGGTGCGGATTCCAAGGTGCAGTATTTTGGACGCCCGCTGTATAGTGGAGGTTTCTTTTCTGGACTCCGATGGAAAGGTCCTTTGGAAAGAGCAAAAGAATAACATATTTTTTGAGAGCGATAATCTGATGCCTGTGGGGATACTGAGCGATAGTTTCCGGGATCTGACATATCTGGATCTGGGCGGAGAATCCTTATATGTCATGGGGGATGAATACGCGGTAAGCACTACGGAGCTTACCCAAGAGAACCTGTTGGAGGAATTAAACGGTCTTAGGTATCTGGTGATCGATGATTATGACACCTCCTCTTTGAGCGGCGAGCAGATTTCCGCGATCCAGACATGGGTCCGGAACGGCGGTTTTCTGATTATCGGAACCGGAGAGGCAGGAGACAGTACCTTTGCAGGATTTGACGCTGATTTTATAAATGTGGAGTTGGATACGACGCCTTCGGTACAGGCGACGGCGGGAGACGCAGCGCAGGCTTATCAGTATGAAGGTTATAGCAGTTTCCTTGAAAAAGATGTTATTTTTACCGCTTTAAAATTCGGTTATGATTATTCAACGATATATGAACTCGATGGAGAAATGAAGCAGGAAGGAGACGGTAGCGTTATCGTACTGAATCTGGGACTTTCGGATACGGAAATTACGGAAAAGACGGATATTAATACGTTGAATTTATATGCTGAAAGGTTATACGAAAACGCCATGGAGAACTCTAATTACATCATGAGCAGTGATTATTCCCTTTATTCCTATGAAGCAGACGAAGCATTTCAGAGTATAGAGGGGAAGGTTAAGATCGTTACCGGTGGTCTGACCTTTTTGGTCGTACTCTACGTTTTATGTATCGGACCTTTGCTGTATCTGGTTTTGAAACTTGTAAAAAAGAGGGAATATGTCTGGATCGTAATTCCTTCGATCGCCCTTCTCTTTCTCGGAATTATCTATTTAAACGGACGGGGAAAGCGGATCGACGGAATGACAGTGCAGACCGTAACCGTAGCAAAGGCAGGAGGAAGCGGTTTGGCAAAAACCATATTTTCGGCTTATCAGGGAAGTCCGAAGGAATGGAGGCTGTCCCTTTCCGAAAATGTATTTGCCGCAGGACCTTCATATGAAGCGAACTATTATTATTCTTCGTATTCGTTTGACGGAGGAACATATGACCGGCGGATCTTGAAAGGCGCCGACGGAATATCCGTGGGATATGTTCCGTCCGGCAGCTTTGAACCTGCTGTCTTTACGGCCCTTTCAAATAACCGGGAAACCGGAAGTCTGGATTATCATATAGATTTCAGCAATCCGGATCATCCGCAGGGAACAGTCACAAATCTCAGCGGACATGATTTCTCTTATGTTCTTGTAGTAAATAATGATTATAGTACGGTGCTGGAAAACGTGAAAGACGGAGAAACGGCAGATCTGTCTTCTGCAGATCTTGATTCAGCCAGCAGTCCGGATGATGTGCTGTATGAGATGGAGCGGCAGTACCGGCGTGAAAATTTCGATAAAGCGAAAGCGCTGGCAGCGCTCTTTATCGGCTGGGGACAGGTTTATGAATATGACCAGACGATCGTTATAGGACTGGTGGAAAATTATCCAAGCATTGTTGATGAAGAAACCAATGGAAATTCTTTGGGCTGCATTTATGAAACAGGCGATAAGTAAAGGAGGAGCGATATGTTATATATAACGAATTTATATAAAAACTATGGTTCGTTTCAAGCCGTATCGGGGCTTACGCTCCATATTCCGAAGGGAGATCTGTTTGGGTTTGTGGGACCGAACGGCGCCGGAAAGACGACGACGATCCGGATCGTCTGCGGACTTTTGAAGGCGACAGCGGGAAGTATTCAGATCAATGGGATCCCCGCGTCGGACGATTATCGGGAGATTAAAAAATGTATCGGGTATGTTCCGGATTTCTTCGGCGTATATGACAATCTGAAAGTAAAAGAATATATGGAATTTTACGGATCCATGTACGGCATGTATACGAGAGATATCGAGAACCTCTCCGACGACCTTCTGGATCTTGTGAATCTGAGGGATAAGAAAGATGTCTATGTGGACAGTCTGTCCCGCGGCATGAAGCAGAGACTGTGCGTGGCAAGAGCCCTGCTGCACAATCCGACGCTTCTCATTTTGGACGAACCAAGCTCCGGTCTGGATCCGAGGGCGAGGGTGGAGATGAAAGAACTTCTTATGAATCTGAACCAGATGGGAAAGACCATTATCATCAGTTCCCATATTCTCTCCGAACTCTCGGAAATGTGTAACAGTATCGGGATCATGAATCACGGACGCCTGATCACTGCCGGCCGTATGGAAGATATCATGATGCAGCTTGGCAACGGAAATAAGATTCATGTGTCGGTGAAGGCAAATATGGATGTTGCAGTCCGGACGGTTCAGGAATTTGCAGGCGTACAGATCCAGTCTGTTATGGAACATGAGCTGACGATCGTATGCAACTGCAGTGATGAAGAAATATCCGGCATGATCGGACAGATGATCTATAATGGCGCGGTTCTTTCCGGTTTCAACAGGGAAGAAGGAAATCTGGAATCTTTGTTCATGCAGCTTACGGGAGGTGAAGAGAATGCTTAAAGGAAATCCGATCCTGAAAAAAGACCTGAAGGTTACATCAAGAAGCATGCGGCTTTCTTGGGGGATTACCGCTTATGAAGGGATCATGCTTCTTATCCTGATCTTTTCTCTGAATATCTTTGAGAATTTATCAACGTCCTTCTATGATGCCGAGAATTATTACAGCAGACTGGTAACCCTTTTTCCAATCCTTTCGATCGCGCAGATTGTGATCGTGGGACTTATCATTCCGATCATGACGGCGTCCTCCATTTCCGGAGAGAAAGAACGACAGACATTTGATATTATGTTGACTACCAGCATGACGCCGTTTGCGATCATAGCAGGAAAATTATTTTCTGCCGTTTCACGTGTGCTGCTTTTTGTTCTGGCAAGTATTCCGCTCATGTCTATCGCTTTTATATACGGCGGTATGAGCTGGCTTACCCTGTTTTATTTTCTGATCGCGGTTACGCTTTATGCATGTTTTGCGGGGAGTATCGGTATTTTATCTTCCACTATATGCAGGAAGTCGATAACGGCTATCATACTTTCTTATGCGATCAATTTTGTTATTTATGCTCTGACCTTTATACCGATGGTGGTTGCAGATATGGTTACAAGAGGTTCTTCCATGTATGATTTTCCGCTGCTTCTTCTTATAAATCCGGTTATGTTCTTTGAAGAATTCTATACATGGGTAATTACCGGAAGTTTTGAAGACAGCCTGATGAATCAGATGCTAAATAGTTACGTGGGACCGTTCACAGGTCTGTTAGCCAGAGGGGGAACATGGATGTTTGTGTCCGGATTTGTGATCCTCGGTATTACGCTCCTTTTCATGCTCTGGTCCGCAAGAAGGATCAATCCGCTGCATGGAAGGAAAAAATAAGGAGTGTTTTTATGGAAGACCATATGAAATTTATCATAAATTTCATAACGAAATGCAGAGCCAGAATGAATACCTCCCGTATACTGGACTATGCGGCAAGGGGCACGATCATTGGCTGCGGAGCCGGCATTTTGCTGGAGGGCATAGCCTTCTTCTTTCCGTTTTATTATGTAAATCTATGCGCGGCGCTTGCCGTCTTAACCGGACTTTTGACAGGACTTGTTATGGGGATCATGAAACGGTACGGAATGGAGGCTGCGGCGCTTTGCATTGATTCCTTTGGATTTAAGGAGCGTATAATTACCGCATATGAAAACCGTAAAAAGAAGGATGCGGTCTTTGAATGTCAGAGAAGAAACGCGGCGGGGATTTTGAAGAAACGGCAGGATGACGTAAAGATCAGGCTTTGTCCGGATCGGAAGGTGCTTTTTATTCTGGCAGGCGGGCTTGTTCTTATGATCGCCATGATCTTCATTCCGTCTCCGGTCAAGCTTCTTGCGAAAGAACAGCACGAGATCCACGAACTGGCAAAGGAGAAGCAGGATGAGATTCAGGAAGTGATCGAGGAACTTGAGGAAGTGGATATGAACGAACTCAGTCCGGATCAGCAGGCAGAGATCCAGAATATGATCGATTCCCTGAATGCTTCCATTACAGAGTATGATCAGGCGGAGTCCATGGAAGCCCTGCAGCAGGCGCAGGAGAAACTGGAATACAAATATGAGGAAATGGCAGGCAATCTGAATCAGATGGCGGAAAATGCGGCGCAGAACAACCCGGCGGGGGAGAGCGGCGCCGGAAACGCCATGCAGCAGGCGGCGGGAACGATGATGAGCCATACCCCGTCCGGAAGCCAGAACGCTTCGGGCGGTCAGAACGGAAATTCCGGCGGCAGTCAGAACGGAAATAATCCGTCCGGAAATGAGAACGGAAACGGCGGTCAGAACGGAAACGCAGGAAATAATGAAAATGGAAATAACGGCAATTCCGGAAACGGCAATAATGGTCAGAACGGAAATGGCGGAAACAATAATGGAAACGGCAATGACGGAAATGGTAATGGAAACGGAAGCGGCGAAGGAAACGGAAATGGTGAAGGAAACGGAAACGGCGAAGGAAACGGAAACGGCGAAGGAGAAGGAAGCGGCGAAGGAAACGGAAACGGCGGAGGAGACGGCGGTGCCGGAAACGGAGCCGGTCATGGCTCCGGCGGTAATACGCCGCATGATTATGTAAGTGTTCCGAATAATTACGGAAATGACGATAATCTCACCGGTCAGGCAGGAGATTCCGACGAATCCCAGTATTACCATACACAGAACGGACTTGCATGGGAAGGAAACCATGTATCTTATGATTCCGTGATCGGAAGTTACTCACAAAACGCCTACGAGGGTATTCAACAGGGGAAATATCCAAGCGGGATGGAAGATGTGATCAAGGAATATTTCGGAAGCTTTAATGAATAGAGGAAGGCGGGAATAGAAACTATGAATGATTATGAAGTCTGGCAGCAGAAGATCGCTATGTGCGAAGCGGAGATCGGAAAGGGGATCATTGGACAGAAGGAAATTGTAAGACAGGTGATGCTTGCAATGCTTACCGGCGGCAACGTGCTTTTGGAGGGTATGCCGGGATTGGGCAAGACGAAACTTGTCAGTACCGTAAGCCGTGTGTTTCAGCTTTCTTTTAAGCGGATTCAGTTTACGCCGGATCTTATGCCAAGCGACGTAACCGGTACGAATATTATCGTAAAGGGAGAAAACGGCAATGACTTCCGGTTCAATCCGGGACCGATCTTTGCAAATCTGGTTCTTGCGGATGAGATCAACCGGGCGACGCCGAAAACCCAGTCCGCCCTCTTGGAAGCCATGCAGGAGCATACTGTAACAGTGGGAACGGACAGTTATCTTTTGCAGGAGCCGTTCCTTGTTCTGGCGACGCAGAACCCGATTGAAAATGAGGGAACCTATCCGCTTCCGGAGGCGCAGCTTGACCGGTTTATGTTTAAGATTCTGGTGAATTTCCCGACCAAAGAAGAGCTGAAAGGGATCATCGGTCTTACGGAAGGAACCGGAGAACCGGAGATTCAGGCCGTTATGGACGGTTCCGAGCTTCTTACGGTGCGGGAACTGGTAAGTACGATTCCGATCGCGGATGCGGTGATGGAATATATTTTGAATATCGTGATCGCAACCCATGGAGAAAACCGGTATATCCGGGAGGGAGCAAGTCCGAGAGCGGCGCAGGCGATCGTCCGGGCGGCGCGCGCAAGAGCGTTTATGGAAGGCAGATGGAACGTGTCTTTTGAGGATGTAGCTGCTGTGGCATATCCGGCGCTGCGGCACAGGCTGATCGTAAGCTTTGACGCCGTTTCCGACAGTGTTTCCTGTGATTCGATCATTTCAAAGATCCTTGCCGACTGCAGGCAGACGGTGGAAAGATAGGAGTTTGGCTTTATGTTTGATTCCGGATTTTATGACAGGCTGGCCCGCCTCAGGCTTGCCATGGGGTATAAGAGCAGCATGAATATGGCGGGTAACCGGAAATCCGTCCAGAAGGGTAGTTCGGCGGAGTTTTCGGATTTCCGCGAATATATGCCCGGTGACGATCTGAGGCGGATCGACTGGA
The DNA here is from genome assembly GCA_947631605.1 of uncultured Lachnospiraceae bacterium. Lineage (GTDB taxonomy): Bacteria > Bacillota > Clostridia > Lachnospirales > Lachnospiraceae > CANRMC01. The sequence continues at coordinate 12,517 of CANRMC010000003.1, read as the reverse complement.
ATGCTTACGGCAGACTGGACCGCTTGTTTATAAAAGAATATATGGAAGAAAAAGAAACAGCGGTCAGTATTCTTCTCGACACGAGCGCTTCCATGGATTATGGTGAAAAGAAGAAATCTGAGCTTGCAATAGAGCTTGCTGCCGCCATTTCTTATATCGCGCTGAATAATATGGATCGAGTCGTTTTATATGATATGCAGCATATGGAGCGGCCGTTTCCTGTGTCCGGAGGAAAGAAAGGATATGCAAGGCTTCTTTCTTTTCTGGAGCAGATAGAGTTCTCCGGAAGTATTGACTGTGAAAATGCAATTCTCCGGATGAAACTTGGAAATCCGGGACTTACGATTTTACTTTCGGATTTTCTGGATGAAGCGATCATTTCGGGAACGAAGGATTTTTCTAAAATGTTACGGTTCCTGCAATATCGGAAACAAAAGGCCGCAGTGCTTCATGTTTTAGCGGCGGAGGAACTAAATACCGATCTTATGGGAACTTTGAATCTCATCGATTCGGAGACGGAAAAGAAATTAAAAGTAACGGTAGACCGGACAGCGGAAGAATCATACAAAAACGAGCTGAACCGTTTTATAAACGGGATCCGTCAAAGCTGTGCGAGATATCAGAGCACATATGTTATGTGCAGTACAGGCGTGGAATTTGATAAACTATTGTTTGATGAATTAAGGACAATCTATGATATTTAACAGTTTATGGCCGCTGGCTTTTCTTGCGGCGGTACCGATCATCGTAATTTTATATCTGTTAAAGCCAAAGGGGAAGGATAAGAAGATTTCTTCCAATGCGCTGTGGGAACGGTTATTCCGGAATACGCAGTCCAGAACCTTTTTTGAGAAGTTTGTGCATAATATTCTGATGTATGTGCAGATCCTCATTGCTTTATTACTGATCCTGGCGCTGATGGCGCCTTTTGTCCGTGTCAACGGAAAAAGCGGCGGAAACGTGGTATTTCTCTTAGATACCAGCGGCAGTATGCAGCATGATGCGGGTTCCGGAAAGACTAGGTTTTATGAAGCGGTGGAGGCCGCCTGCGACTATGTGGACGCGGCGGACGGCACTGCATTTACCGTGCTTACCTGCGACGGAAAAACAAAACTCGTTCTCTCAAACTCATCGGATAAAACAAGGGTGAAACGCGCCCTGCAGAATATTTCCTGCGGGGATGCGGCGGGTAATCTCTCGGACGCCCAAAGCCTGCTCCAGACGATTTACGACAGCGGGGAAGATGGCAGAAGACCGCACCTGATCGTGCTTACGGACGGAAGCGGCGCAAAAGCGGCAGAGCCGTACGCGGAAAATTTTGAGGCGGAAATATCCGTTTTTGGAGAAAAAGTATCCAATGTATCGCTGGATTATGTATCGTATGCAAAGTCGGAGGAAGGCTTTGATGTGGCGGTCCGGATCACGAATTACAGCGACGGACAGGCTTCCATGGATGTGAGCATTTACGAAGGGGACGCCCTGCTTGCCACCAAACAGGTAAGTATTGAGCAAAGCGGCACAGGGATGTGTTTCTTTCAGGGAGTGGACTGGAAGCAGGATACCCTCCGCGCCGAACTTTCCGCCATAACCTTTGCGGAGAAAGATAAAAACGGGAAAACGACGTCCGACAGCCTTGCGGAAGATAACATTTCTTATGCGGTAAGAAACGCCGGAGAGGATATCTCCGCGGTTTTGATCGGAAACGGAAATACCTATATTGAAAAGGCGTATACTGCCGTTACCGGAAACAGTATCGCAAAGGCGGAGAAGGATGACGTACTTTCGGACGGTGATTACCGGATCGCAATTTATGATTCGGGTGCCGCAGTGACGGATCATACCGGGAAATCGGAGCAGGAAACGGAACAAGATACAGAGCCCGTAAATTATTTTTTGATCCATGGTGATACGGAATATAAGGCGGGTTCTATGGACGGTATTATGCTGGATGTGCCGACGGGAAGCCTTACTACAGGGCTTTCTGATTTTCGGATCGGCGTCAATGAAACCTATTATTATGATCCGCCGGAATGGGCGGAGAGCTTTATAGAAACCGAAGGAAAGTGTATCGGTTATTACGGCGAGCACGACGGTGTAAAGGAGGTTGTGCTTGGATTCAACCTGCGGGAGTCTGATTTTCCGCTTCGGGCGGAATTTCCGGTCTTTATAGCGAATGTACTCAGCTATCTTTCCGATACCTCCATTCTGGCACAGAATATCTATTATCCGGGAGAAACCGTTTTGCTGAATCCTTCGGCGGAGTATGATATTCGGGAAATCCGGACGGATACGGAGAAAGCGGGACTTTATGAAGTAACGGCGGGAGATAAGACGGAGCATTATGTGGTGCGGTTTTCCGGCGGCGAGGAATCGGACGGCAGGATCATGTCAGAGGGCGTTACGGAAAGCGAAGCTTATAAACAGGTGAAGATACGGAAGAATCTCAGGAATTTCCTGCTTGTCGCAGCGCTTGTTCTTCTTGTTATCGAGTGGCTGATCTATATTTATCAGATGAAATATAAAGGCAGATTTTATCTGATCCTCCGAATCTGCGGGATCGTGCTTTTGATCCTTGCGTTGATCGGAATCTCCATTCCTAAGAGGAGCCGCGCACAGGCAACAGTCTTTGTCGTGGATCTTTCGGAAAGCAACAAAGCGCATGTGGAGGAAATCTCGGACTATCTCAAAAAATCAATTTCGGATATGCCGAAAAATAATCAATATGGTATCGTGACATTCGGAAAAGATTCCTGCGTGGAGCAGTTCCTTACGGAGTCAGACTCCTTTACTGAATTTATGACGGAGCCGGATGTCAACGCCACGAATTTTGAAGAAGCTCTGGGACGGGCGATGGCGCTCATTCCACCGGACCGTTCCGGCCGGATCGTGCTTCTGACAGACGGAAAAGAAACAAACGGAAATATAGACAGTATGGCGGCTGCCGTTTCTTCGGGTGAGATCGAACTGGATGCAGTGCTTCTTACAAATGAGGAAACGGAGGATGCTTATATCGGAAATGTCACAATGCCGTCTTACCTGCATCCGAATGACGAATATTCCATGACGGTAACTGTCGTCAGCAATTACGATACGGATGCGGAGATCAGCTTTGTCAGCGGAAGCCGTAAGGTTCTTTCAAAAGCGGTACATCTGAACAAGGGAACGAATCAGTTTGTCTTTAAGCAGACGGTAACGAACGACAGCATGGAAAGTTTTCAGGTGACCGTTACCGCACCGGGCGATACCTGCGAAGAAAACAATGCCTACAGCGTATATTCCATGGTGGAAGCAGCGCCGAAGATACTGGTAATATCCGGAATGGACGAGGATAGCAATAATTTCCGGTCAGTCCTTACAGCAGCCGGAGCGGATTTTAATATCGTATCCGCTGTAAACGCGCCGGAAACGCTGGAGGAAATGCTGAAATACCGGTGTATCATTTTGGAAAATGTTTATATAGACGATCTGCCAAAGGAATTTCTTGAAAACTTAGATCCATATGTCAAGGATTATGGCTGCGGCTTCATCTGCTGCGGAGGTGAGGACAGTTTTGCTCTGGGCGGTTATCGGGATACGGTCATTGAGGATGTACTTCCTGTGGATATGATGCTCCGGGGCGTAAATGAAGCGCCGTCTATGGCTATGGTTATGGTTATCGATCATTCCGGAAGTATGTTAGACGCCGTTTCGCCGGGCAGCGTAGTAACGAATCTGGATATTGCCATTCAGGCGGCAACCGGCGCCGTAGATAATCTGCGGGAATCGGATTATGTCGGCGTACTTACCTTTGACGATACGTATACATGGCAGGTGCCGATCATACAGGCAACAGATCGTGAAGAAATAAAGAACAAGATAAAAACCATAAGAGACGGCGGCGGCACAACGATCAAACCGGCGCTGCAGGAAGCCTATAAGGAAATTTTGAAGAGTGATGCGAAGATCAAACATATCATTTTGCTGACGGATGGAATGGGAGAGACGACGGATTTTGACGACCTTACCGATAAGCTGAATGGTGCGGGGATCACTCTTTCCACCGTTGCAGTCGGTACTTATTCCGATACCAGGCTGCTGGAAGATCTGGCGGAAAAATGTAACGGCAGATACTATTATTCCGATATTTCAACGGATATACCGAGGATTTTTGCACAGGAAGTATTTTTAAGCGGCGATACCTATATCCAGAATGGGGATTTCGGGCTTATGGTTGCTTCCTCCAATCAGCTTGCAACGGGCTTATTTCCGGATGGGTGGCCGAATATTTACGGTTATATTGCCGCCACGCCAAAGCAGGCGTCTACGGTTGTCATAGCGTCGGATAAAGACGATCCGATCCTTACCACATGGCAATACGGATTAGGAAGGACCGCGGCATGGAATACAGATGTAACAAATGAATGGACGGCGGCATATGCCGGAACGGATGATTACGCACATTTATGGAAACGGATCATTGATTATACGGCGGGGAATATTTCACCGGGCGCTGATTCCGTAGACGTCACAAATGAAGCGGGACAGACCGTGATCCGTTACCATACGGAGGATTTCGGGGATTCCACAACCGTAGGGGCGGTTTATCAGGGACCGGACGGCTCTTCAGGAGAGATCGACCTGATCTGTACGGCGCCGGGAGAATTTGAAGCGGTTCTTTCAGCGGATCAGAGCGGTATTTACAATATCAATGTAAGAAAAAGCGATGAAGGCGAAGTGACAAATGCAATAACGACCGCCGCAGCCGTGCAGTTTTCAACGGAATACCGTTTTGACGTGGATTCCGGTAATTTTGAACATTTTATTCAGGAATACGGACGGATGATCACGTTTGAAGATTCTATATGGACAAAGATGAAAAGCAGCGCCGCAAGCAAATTTCATCTTACGGAACCGATACTCATACTGCTGATCCTTCTCTTTGTTCTGGATGTTGCGCTTCGGAGGTTCCAGTATGTGCCGGCTCTTCCGAAACGGAAGGGGCGTCTTAAGACAGAACCGGTGGAAGCAGACGTCATAGCGGAAACCGGAAATACGGATGAAATAGAAGCAGTGAAACCGGAGATAAAGAAGGAAGAAAGAAAATCAGACAAAAAGAAGAAATCAGGAAAGAAACAGGAAACACAGACGCTGGATACATCCGCGCTGTTAAAGAAAAAAGAGGATCGTAACCTGTAGGCGCATTTTCAGAGATTCACATTGAATTTCCAAGGCAGCCTATGGTAAAATATCAAAAAATGGGTGCTTTTACCCGGAACGGAGGAACGTATGGAAACATTAGAATGTATTAAAACAAGAAGAAGCGTTAGAGCTTATACAGATGAAAAGATCAGTCATGCGACGATAGAAGCTTTGGTAGAGGCGGCAAAGATGGCTCCGACATGGAAAAATTCCCAGACTGTCCGCTATATCGCCGTAGAGGATCGGGCGATGATCGATAAGATCGCTGCGGAGGGAACTCTGGGTTTTGAGCATAACAAAGGGATTCTGGAAGGCTGCAGTACGCTGATGGTACTTGCTTCCGTTACAAAGCGCAGCGGATATGAGAGGGACGGCTCTTTTTCCACATCAAAGGGCGCTGGCTGGGAAATGTTTGACGCCGGCATTGCCGCGCAGACATTCTGTCTTGCAGCGCATGATATGGGAGTTGCCTCCTGTATTCTGGGAATTTTTGATGATTCCAAAGTGGCGGAGATCATCGGACTGCCGGAGGGACAGACGGTATCAGCCCTGATCCCGATCGGTATTGCAGTTGAGGCTCCGAATCCGACTCCTAGAAAAGAAACAGCCGATATTCTTTCATATCGGTAGATAAGAAACAGGTAGTTAATATTGAAAAATCTATACATTGCCGAGAAGCCGAGTGTTGCGCGCGAATTTGCCAAGGCTCTCGGCGTAACGGCGCAGGGCAGGGACGGTTATATCGAGCAGGGCGACCAGATCATCACATGGTGTGTGGGGCATCTTGTTACGATGAGTTATCCGGACGCATATGATGAAAATATGAAACGCTGGACGATGAATACCATCCCTTTTATACCAACTGAATATAAATACGAGGTGCTCCCGTCTGCTTCCAAGCAGTTTAAGATCGTAAGCGGCCTCTTAAATCGTGAGGACGTAGGCTGTATTTATGTATGCACCGACTCCGGACGGGAAGGGGAATATATTTACCGCTTGGTTGACCGGATGGCAAAGGTAAATCCCGCGAAGGAGAAACGCAGGGTGTGGATCGATTCCCAGACAGAGGAAGAAATCCTGCGTGGGATACGGGAGGCAAAACCTCTTTCCTGTTATGATAATCTGGGTACTGCGGCATATTTAAGGGCAAAGGAAGATTACCTGATGGGAATTAATTTTTCCCGCGCGCTTACGCTGAAATACGGTTATCCCGTCAAACAGTATCTGGGACTGGATAAATGCGTGATCGCTGTAGGACGTGTTATGACCTGCGTACTGGGCATGATCGTGAGACGGGAACGGGAAATACGGGAATTTGTGCCGACGCCTTTTTACAGGGTGACGGCGGACCTTCGGCAGGCGGATAGCGATGACGCCGCCATGGTTTTTGAAGCGGAGTGGAAAGCAGTTAGCGGAAGTCCTTTTTTTGAGCATCCGGCTCTGTATAAGGAAAACGGTTTTCGGAAAAAAGAAGATGCGGAAGCATTGATCGAAAAACTGCGTGTGCCGGAACCGGTCACCATGCAGGTGGAAAAGAAAGAAAAAAAGACGGAGAAAAAAAATCCGCCTATGCTTTATAATCTGGCGGAATTGCAGAACGACTGCTCCAAACTGTTTAAGATCAGTCCGACGGAGACTTTGGCAATCGTACAGGAATTATATGAAAAGAAGCTGGTCACATATCCGAGGACCGACGCCAGGGTTCTGTCAACGGCAGTGGCAAAGGAAATCTATAAAAATATTTCCGGTCTCCAGAAGTACCCGAAACTTTCTGCTTTTGCTCAGAATATCATAAATCAGAAAGGGTATGTCAATCTTGCAAAGTCAAAGTATGTGAATGATAAGATGATCACGGATCACTATGCCATCATTCCGACCGGCCAGGGGCTTTCTGCCTTGAATTCCTTAGATTCTCTGAAAGCCGGCGTATACGAACGGATCGCGCGGCGGTTTCTGAGTATCTTTTATCCGGCGGCGGAATATGAGAAGATCGCCCTTACCCTGAAACGGAAAGACGAGTATTTCTTTGCAAATTTCAAGCGGCTTGCAAAACCGGGATATCTTATGATAGCGGAAGAAGAAAAAGACGGGAATACCGAGAATGAGAAATGCAGTGAAGAAATGCTTTCCTATCTTTCCTCTCTGAAAAAAGGCGATATTCTTCCGGTACAGGAATTCCATATCCGGGAGGGGGAAACCACACCGCCGAAACGGTATTCTTCCGGTACTCTGATCCTTGCGATGGAAAATGCCGGACAGCTGATCGAAGATGAGGAACTTCGGGCGCAGATAAAAGGAAGCGGTATTGGAACCAGTGCAACCAGAGACTCGATCATTACGAAGCTCGTTAATAACAAATATATCGCTTTGAATAAAAAAACGCAGATCGTAACGCCGACATTTCTCGGAGAGATCATTCACGACGTGGTTCTTTATTCCGTAAACGGACTTCTGCGGGCGGATCTTACGGCAAGCTGGGAGAAAGGCCTGGAGGGCGTAGCCGAAGGAACGATTACGGAACAGGAATATACGGATAAGATGAACGACTATGTGACAAAGTATACCGATTTTGTAAAAGGTATCCGGAATCAGAATCAGATGAGTATTGTATTTGACAAAACAGCCCCTTATTACAGAAAGAAAGGAAAAGGGTGATCTTGGAGGAAATGACATGGATGATATAAAGATTGTGAATATGTATGACCTTACCCATACGCTGGCAGCACCGCTTTTTGAAAAAGCCGTTTACCCATGGGAGGTGCTTCCGGAAATCGGAGATTTTATCAAAAACCTTGGGAAAACACTTTCCGATGATTATGAGCAGAGGGAAGAAAACGTATGGGTGCATAAGACGGCGCATGTATTTGACAGCGCGTACCTGCATGGACCTGTCGTTATCGGACCGGAGACAGAAGTAAGGCAGTGTGCATTTATCCGGGGAAATGCTCTGGTCGGGGCAAATTGTGTGGTTGGTAATTCCACAGAACTGAAAAACGTGATCTTGTTTGATAACGTGCAGGTGCCTCATTATAACTATGTAGGAGATTCCGTACTGGGTTATCGTTCCCATATGGGCGCAGGCTCTATTACTTCTAATGTAAAGTCTGATAAAACGCTTGTAGTAGTAAAGGGGGAGGGTATGAACGGTACATTCCGGCTAGAAACCGGTCTGAAAAAATTCGGCGCAATGCTGGGAGACTGCGTGGAAGTCGGATGCAACAGTGTGCTGAATCCGGGATCCGTGATCGGAAGAAACACAAATATCTATCCGCTTTCTTCCATACGGGGATATATTCCGGCGGACAGTATTGTAAAAACAGGGAATATTATCGTAGCAAAACAGGATTGATGACGAATATCCCAGAATTTACTTGTATTATTTCGAAAAAAAATATGCTATTGTATTGCTGTAACAAAAAAGAAATTGAAACGTAATAAAAACGCAACAATTTCAAGATTTTAGGAGGTTTCTATGAAAAAATTATCAGCACTTGCAATAGCAGCGGTACTTGGGTTCATGGGATGTATTTCACATGATTCGCTTGCGGCAGGGGGGATGAATCTTCAGAATGAGCCTGCCGTATATGAAACGAATATCACAGAAGCACAGGTTTTCAACCCGGCATTTATAGTGGAAATATTGGAGCAAATGTGCGACAGTTTCTCACAAGTTGTTTTCAGCGGAAGGCAGGGAACCTTGTTTCCGGTTTGCATAAAGCAGAATGTTCAGGATTCTGAATGTTTGAATACAGAACAGAGTTCTTCTGAAACGGAGACTAAGACCGATTATAAACCGCAGACTGGAACCGGACAGGCAGCCGAAAGCACCGAAGTGCAGACAGAAGCAGACGATTTGGCTGGTACTGAGGAAAAGCCGGATACCAATAGCAATAAACTTCCGAATTGCAATAAGCCGGTCTTTGGTTTGGTAATTCCAAATACCGGCAAGCCGGATACGGACAGCAGTAAGCCGGATACAAATACCGGCAAGCCGGACACGGATAGCAGTAATACGGATACAAATGACAGCTCGATAGCAGAGCAGATCACAGCGCTGGTTAATGCTGAGCGTTCGAAAGCAGGACTGAGTCCGGTGACACTGGATACAAGCCTTACTTCTGCCGCAAATGTAAGAGCGAAGGAGAGTGCGGTTTCCTTCTCCCATACAAGACCGGATGGAAGAAGTTTCAGTTCCATACTGACCGATAATGGAATCAGTTACCGTGGCTCCGGAGAAAATCTCGCATACGGACAATTTTCACCGGAATCAGTTATGGAGGGCTGGATGAACAGCTCCGGACACAGGGCAAACATCCTGAATCCAAACTTTACAAAGATTGGCGTGGGTTACTATAAATCTTCATCCGGAACAAAATACTGGTCCCAGCTATTTATCTACTAATCATGCATAAAACGACTTCCTTTGTCACAAGAGACAGAGTGATGAAGGAAGTCATTTTTATAAATATCAACTGGAAGAATATGGTTAAGGAGATTGAAATCATGACAGAAAAAGAAAAAATGCAGGCAGGCATCCTGTATGATGCGAATAATAATGAAGAACTGGCGGCGGAACGGCTGCGCTGTAAGGAAATCTGCGCCAGATACAATCAGCTGATGCCGTCGGATGTGGAAAAAAGAAAAGAGATCATCCGTTCGCTCTTTGGAAAAACCGGAAAGGAATTCTGGATAGAATCCTCCTTCTGGTGTGATTACGGTTATAATATCGAAATCGGAGAGAATTTTTATTCCAATCATAATCTGGTAATTCTGGATGGTGCAAAAGTTACCTTTGGCGACTTTTGTTTCGTTGCTCCGAATTGCGGCTTTTATACGGCAGGTCATGCCTTGGATGCGCCGCAGAGAGATATGGGATTGGAGATCGCCCGTCCGATCACGGTCGGCAGTCATGTCTGGATCGGAGGACATGTCGCAGTCATGCCGGGCGTTACCATTGGAGATAATACGGTAATTGGCGGGGGAAGCGTTGTGACAAGGGATATCCCTTCCGGTGTGATCGCAGTGGGTAATCCATGCAGGGTTCTTCGTCCGATCACGGAAGCAGATAAAAGAAAGTATGATATTCCAATTTAACTATGGTATGTATGAAAGAATCATGCTAAAATAATTATCGGATACGATTGTATCTGTCAGTCAATTTCATCCATATAAGGTGTCCGGAGAAGTTTTTCTGCGGGTGAAAAGGGAAACAGGTGAAAATCCTGTACGAACTCGTCACTGTGATAAAGGAGTAACGGCAATACGCCACTGAAGTAATTTGGGAAGGCAGCCGGAACGAGAACCTTTCAGTCAGGAGACCTGCCTTATATGAAGGAAGTACGGCCACGAGTAACTGGTTCCGGAACATAAATTTTTAGGAACCTCTATGCCTATTCGTGGCATGGAGGTTTTTTATGGCACAGGTAATCATGATACAGGGAACCATGTCGAATGTCGGTAAAAGTCTGATCACAGCAGGACTCTGCCGTATTTTCCGTCAGGACGGCTACCGGACGGCGCCGTTTAAATCCCAGAATATGGCGCTTAATTCTTTTATTACGGAAGAAGGACTGGAAATGGGAAGGGCGCAGGTCATGCAGGCAGAAGCAGCGGGGATAAAACCCTCCGTTCTTATGAATCCCATTCTTCTAAAACCCACCAGTACCTCCGGCTCCCAAGTGATTGTAAACGGTGAAGTGCTGGGAAATATGACTGCGAAGGATTATTTTTCCTATAAAAAGAAACTGATACCCGATATTCTCCGGGCGTTCCGGAAACTCTCGGATTCTTATGATATCATTGTTGTGGAGGGCGCCGGAAGTCCCGCGGAAATCAATCTCAAGGAACAGGATATCGTCAATATGGGGCTGGCGGAAATGATAGGCGCTCCGGTTCTTCTTACGGGAGATATCGACAGAGGCGGCGTATTTGCCCAGCTTCTTGGAACCTTAATGCTGCTTACGGAGAAAGAACGAACATACGTGAAAGGACTTCTGGTAAATAAATTCCGCGGCGATAAAAAGATCCTCGAACCGGGGATTTCCATGCTGGAAGAAATGGGACAGGTTCCGGTTGCAGGCGTGATCCCCTATATGGAGCTTTGCCTGCCGGATGAGGACAGTCAGACCGAACGTTTTCATAATAGAAAGGAAGCCCTGATCGATATTGCGGTTATCCGTTATCCGAGGATTTCCAATTTTACCGATTTTGACGTGTTTGACAGCATGGAGCAGGTGTCGCTCCGGTATGTAACGACAGCGGCGGAATTACGGTCGCCCGATATCGTCATCCTTCCGGGCAGTAAAAATACCATAGAAGATCTGAAATGGATGCGGATGAACGGTTTGGAAGCGGCAGTGAAAAAATACGCGGAGGATCATCCGGTATTTGGAATCTGCGGCGGTTATCAGATGCTTGGTATGGAAATCTGCGATCCTTTGGGAACCGAGGCTTCCGGAAGGATACGCGGAATGGAAATTCTTCCGGTCCAGACTGTTCTGGAAAAAGAAAAGAGACGGAGCAGGGTAACGGGAAGATTTTCCGAACTGAAAGGTTTTTTTTCGCCGCTTTCCGGCATGGAACTGGAAGGTTATGAGATACATATGGGAAGAACGGAAATGATCGAGAGCAGGCAGCAGGCGGCGTTTTTACAGATTTTGCCGCAGTTTTCGGAGCAGAAGGAAATTTATCCGGACGGTTGTGTTCGGAATATGGCAGCAGGAACCTATGTGCATGGTATCTTTGACCATGGTGAGATCAAGGAGCGGCTGGTTACCGCATTGGCAAAGCGAAAGGGAATTTCCTGGCAGGCGGTACAGCCGGTTGATTATAGGGAATTTAAAGAGAGCCAGTATGATAAACTGGCGGATCATCTGCGGCAGTCCATGGATATGGAATTTATCTATCACTCTCTGCAGGAAGCTAAGATTGATACGGTTTGAGAAGGAAAGGTTTCAATGACTATGACAAGAAATGAATTGGAACGCCTTGCAATTACGCCGCCGAAGGAAGAAATCTTCTGGGAGGTAAAGCGGCGCTTTGACGGAATGGCGAAGCCTCTGGACAGCCTGGGGGAGTTTGAAACCATTCTGGCAAAAATCGGCGCGATTTCCGGAAGTCCGGATATTGATATAGCGAAAAAGGCAGTGATCGTCATGTGCGCCGATAACGGCGTAACAGAGGAAGGAATCAGCCAGTCCGGGCAGGAAGTGACGGCGCTGGTGGCGGAAAATGTGTCGGTGCCTGTGATCGCCTCCGGCGGCGCCGGGACGATGGAACATTTCTATGACGCGCTGACGGCGGGAAAAGCGGATGCGGTTCTGGCAGCGTCCCTGTTTCA
>CANRMC010000002.1 GCA_947631605.1 uncultured Lachnospiraceae bacterium | reverse complement strand
GATATCCGCTGTAACGGATAAATGCATCATCGCTGCCGATACAGGCAAGATATGCAAGAAAATTCGCCTCATCCTCATATATATACCCTTTCAAATGCGCAAACTCATGGCTGATAACAGCGGGATAATTCAAAATATACATAAGGTCATTATAATTTGCTTCCATGGAAAAAGGGAAATAGACGCCGGAGTTATAAGCCTGACTCATAAACACGGAGCCTAAAACCGGTTTTGCATCCGGATAATAACCGGACAGCCTTTCATAGGTTCCCGACAGCTTCCACATGGCATTTTTTACCTCTGCCTGAATATCGCCCTCGTAAATCACAGCGCCGTCTTCCGTCCGTTCCATATCAGCAGAAAGTCCGTTGCAGGCTTCCACCAGATAATTTCGAAGCGCTTCCAGCTCAGCGGCTGTATATTCTTTATCCTTATTTCCGTTTACGGAAAGTGGGGTGCAGCCGTACAAGAGATTGCAGTTTAGCGTCATTACAAGAAGAACGAAGGTCAAAACTCCGGCAAAGATCCGGTAATATATACCTGCATATTTTCGATAAGCCGCTCTCCTATGCAGAAAAATAAAAAGTATCCCTGAAATAACTGCCAGAAGAACAAGCAGGATTCCCAGCACGATCATAAATTCTCCCAGAGAAAATGGGAAAAATCCCGAAAACCTTGCATATGTATTGATCCAGACAGGAAATATGTGCGCCGCATAAAAATCACAGCATCCTTCAAAAAAAGAAAGGATATTCAGCGCCGCCGTCCCCGCAAGGATCAGAAGGATTGCTTTCCAATAACATGAAAGTTTCGGTTTTCTTTTGTTATCCATTCTACCATCACCTACTCCTACTTTACCAAGGGTTTGTTGGAAAAACAATGTTATTTTATGGAAAGCTTTTCTTCTTTTATTTCTTCAACTGGGAATGAAGAACCTCCATCAGTTTTGTTACATTGATCGGTTTGGATACATGAGCGTTCATTCCTGATTCAAGCGCCTTCTTCTGATCTTCATCGAAGGCGTTCGCCGTCATGGCAACAATCGGTATCTTGGATAAGGCCGGATCCTCCAGACTGCGGATTTTTCTGGTTGCTTCATATCCGTCCATCACAGGCATCTGCACATCCATAAGAACCAGATCGTAATATCCCGCCTTTGACTGCCGGACTTTGTCAACGGCTATCGCCCCGTTTTCTGCGCTTTCCACCAGAAAGCCGCTTTCCTTCAATATTTCTTCTGCAAGTTCGCGATTCAGTTCAATATCCTCCACCAGAAGCAGACGTTTCCCTTTGATCTCTTCGGAGGCAGCCGGAAGTATAGCAGCATTCTCCGGTGCTTCCTTCATACCGATTGCCGAGATAAGGGTATCCCGAAGTTCGGAAATAAAGATAGGCTTGTTGCAAAATGCTGTAACGCCCGCATTTCTTGCTTCGTCTTCAAATATACTCCAATCATACGCCGTCAATATAATGATCGGCACTTTCTCGCCAACCAGCGACCGGATCTGCCTTGCAACTTCAATACCGCTCAGATCCGGCAGCGCCCAGTCTATGATATAGGCGTAAAATTCATCCGCCATTTCAATCGCCTGTTTTGCGCGAAGAACAGCTTCTTTTCCATGCAGAGACCATTCCGCGCGCATACCGATCTTCATCAGCATTTTTGCCACGCTGTCACAGGTGGTAAAACTGTCGTCTACGACAAGTGCCCGCAATCCTTCCAGTTCACGGATTATTTCTATGTTCCGATTACCGGAAGCGAGCCGGAAGTCCAGATTGACAATGAATTCCGTACCTTTTCCCTGCTCGGATTCTACACGTATGGTTCCTCCCATCGCTTCTACAATGCTCTTTGTTATCGGCATTCCCAGACCGGTTCCCTGAATCCCGCTGACTGTGGAACTGCGCTCACGCTCAAAAGGTTCAAAGAGATATTCCATAAAATCCGGACTGATTCCGATACCTGTGTCCTTTACCCGTATTTCATAAGAGCCGTATCCTTTCGGCGCATTTAAGCTCTGCTTGATGGTAAGGGAAATAGTTCCGCCGGCAGGCGTGAATTTGATGGCGTTGCTGAGAAGATTAAGAAGCACCTGATTCACATGAAGCTTATCACAGTAAATATCCTCATCCACTACATCAACGGTGTCCATATAGAAATTCAACTGTTTGGACTGCATCTGCGTCTGAATGATATTCCGCATATCCCGGAAAATATCAGATATCGTACATTCTTTTTCTTCTATATTCAGCCGTCCGCTTTCAATCCGGCTCATATCCAGCACATCATTGATAAGGCTCAAAAGATGATTACTGGAAGAAAGGATTTTCGCCAGATAATCCTGTACCTTTTCCTTGTCGTTTATATTTGTCTCCGCCAGCGTGGTAAAGCCGATAATCGCATTCATCGGCGTCCGTATGTCATGAGACATATTTGATAAAAACATAGTCTTCGCACGTTCCGCCGCTTCCGCCTTATGCAGCTTCTCCTCAAGAACCGCCTGCTCGACCGCTTTTTTCATGGCAATTCTGGTATTTCTGTAAACCCATATGTAATATATGATAATTGTCAGGGTAATCAATATGCCAAAGAGGATAAATACCTTCCGGATAGCATACAGATTTGCAAAAGCCTCTTTTTCCGGAACGGAGATCGCAATGGTCCATTGATTGATATCCGATGGGGAATAATAAAAATACATCCATTCTTCAGAGCCTTCCGGCCGGATAACGGCATATCCCTTTTCTCCGGACAGGATTTTCTGTTTTGTATTTTCCCATGAACCGCCGTTCTTTACGGAACAGTTGTCAAATGCATCAATATCGTCTAACGACTCGTGCCATGTATCCATAAGGAACTCGCCGTTTTCACCGTCGATCAGATAAACGCTGGCGCTGGCGTTATAAATATTATTGATATTTAACGATACCGGAAGCGAATCCAGCCGCGTTACTCCGTACAGTATCGCAACCACCTCGCCGTCTTTTATGATCGGTACATAATGCCGGAGAATCTGAATCGAATCATCCGTCATACTGGTCAGACGATTCGAGACATGCTCCCCCATCGGCGCAAGCTCCTCAAAGGACATATTATCCGTTCCATCGATCACAGTACCGTCCGGCTGGATCACCGTATCATCCGGAAGAAGGATCCGGACTTTTACTACAGTAAGAAGCGGTGAGATCGTCGTGATCAGATCCTGCACCGCATCCTTATCGAAACTGTCGCTCTCTGCGATAATATCCGCAGTCATATTTAAGATCAGGCTGTCCCGATTCAGCTTCGCCATGATCTCTTCCGTCGCGGTATTAACGCCCTCCTCCATACGGTCTAAACAGCGCTGCCGGATAATATTTGCGATCTGCAGATATGCAAATACAAAAAGTATTGCGAATACACCTGTCAAAACGGCAGTTGCGATCAAGGACTTTTCCCGCAAGATACTTTTTTTCTTCATATGTGAAAATCCTCCTTACGCCTCATTCATATTCGCAAGTTTTGCCGCCTGATCCGCGGCTGTAAGGCTGTCTATGATCTCCTGGATATCTCCGTTCATAATCTCCTCCAGACGGTACAGGGTGAGTTTGATCCTGTGGTCCGTCACTCTGCCCTGCGGGAAATTATAGGTACGGATCTTCTCGGAACGGTCGCCGGTTCCGATCTGGCTCCTTCTTGCTTCTGCTTCCGCGTCATGGGCTTTCTGACATTCTATATCATAGAGTTTGGTACGAAGCAGGGCAAACGCCTTCGCTTTATTTTGAAGCTGAGATTTCTCTGTCTGGCTGTAAATCACGATCCCGGTAGGAATATGCGTCAGTCGTACAGCCGAATCAGTTGTATTGACACACTGTCCGCCATTTCCGGAAGCCCGCATGACATCGATCCGGATATCCTTTTCATCAATCTGGACATCCACTTCCTCTGCCTCCGGCATAATGGCAACCGTTGCGGTCGAAGTGTGGATCCTGCCGCCGGATTCCGTTTCCGGTACCCGCTGCACACGATGAACGCCGCTCTCATACTTTAACTTGGAGTATGCGCCCTGACCTTTGATCATGAAAACAGCTTCTTTAAATCCGCCAATCCCGTTTTCATTGCAGTCAACCATCTCAACTTTCCAGCGGTGCTGGTCGGAATACTTCTGATACATACGAAAAAGTTCCGCAGCAAAAAGAGCCGCTTCATCGCCGCCGGCGCCTGCACGGATCTCTACTACAACGTCTTTTTCGTCATTCGGATCCTTTGGAAGAAGCAGGATCTTCAGGTCATTTTCATACTCCTCTACCCGTCGTTTGGCGTCCGCCAGCTCTTCCTTCGCCATTTCCTTCATTTCTTCATCGGATTCCATTTCGATCAGTTCAATGCTGTCCTCGATATCCTGTTTTGCCCGCTTATAATCGTTATATTTCTCAACGATCGGGGTAAGTTCGCTCTGCTCTTTCATAAGCTTCGTAAAACGCGCCTGATCGTTCACGACGGTTCCGTCATTCAGTTCTTCTAATATTTCATTCAGCCTTGCTACAAGGTCTTCTAATTTATCAAACATGCCCTAAGCTCCTTTTTTACGGTATTCTCTTGAATTTTCTTTATTTACAATACCTTGCCTTAATAACTCTGTCAAGTCCCGCATAATCCTTCCGAAGTTCTATCTCCGAAAATCCCCCGTTCTGAAGAAATCCGCAGACGTCTTCATACTGGTCGTATCCGATCTCCAGAATCAGATAGCCCCCGTTTTTCAGAAAATCCGGCGCGTCCTTCGCAATCCTTCTGTAAAAAGAAAGACCGTCCGCCTCTCCATCCAGAGCGGTGATCGGCTCATAATCTTTCACTTCCGGCATAAGCTCCGGAATCTCTCCGGTCCGGATATAAGGCGGATTGGAAAGGATCAGCGAAAATCCCTCCGCTTTTTCCTCTTCCAGCCGGTTCCAAAGATCCGATTCAAGAAATAGTATATCCTGCTCCATATCCGTATCATAGGTACCGGAAAGTGAAACTGCGTTTTCTTTTGCTATGCGAAGAGCCTTAGCAGATATGTCCGAAAGAACGACTGTGTCCCTTAGACCTGCTTCTCTTCGCTTTAAATAATAGCTGATCCCAATGCAGCCGGAACCGGTACAAAGATCCAGTACACGAAGCGGCTTATTTCCCATGCTGCCTGCCGTAAGAAGAGCCTCCTCCACCAGAATTTCGGTATCCTGACGGGGAATCAGCACTCCTACATTGACATGAAAATCATATCCCATGAAATTCTGGGTTCCGGTAATATACTGCAAAGGATAATGAGAGTTCCTTTTATCAATCAAAGCCTCATAGTCCTGTATCAGCCTTCCGTCCGCTTCGTCCTCCATTCGTAGAAAAAGACCGGTCATATCGCAGTTCAAAAGATATATTAGAAGCGCCTTTGCGTCATATTCGCTGTCCAAAATTTCATGTTCCGAAAGCCGCCTTTTACCCGCCTGTAATAATTCCCGTATCTTAACCGGCTTCAAATCCTGTTTTTCTTCCATACAGTTTCCCCACAAAAGACGATTATTTTTCAAAAGAATCGTTCCGCACGCATGAAATATATTCATGCCAGTCAATGACGCCTTCTACCGACTTGATCGCAACCTCTATCATATCCGCGTCCGGTTCTTTTGTTGTAAGACGCTGCACCCACATACCCGGAACACTGAGGATATAGGCAAATTTCGAATTGCTCCTTCCGGCATATCGGATAAATTCATAGGAGATTCCTGCAACGACCGGCACCAGAAGCAGTCTGGAAAGAAGCCTAAGCCATAAAACCCTCGTACGGATAAACATAAAAAGAATGATACTCACGAACATAACAACAAAAAGAAAACTGGTTCCGCAGCGTTTGTGGTAACGGGTATGCTTTTTGATATTCTCAACCGTAAGTTCTTCCCCCGCCTCCAGACAGTTGATAGTTTTATGCTCCGCTCCATGATACATGAACGTCCGTTTAATATCCTTCATCTGGGAGATCAGCACCACATAAAGAAGAAATATGGCAAGCCGCAGGATTCCTTCGATCAGATTGACAATAACTGCATTATTAATAACGTTATCCAGAAATGTAGCGAGATATGCCGGAAGCAGCATAAATACGCCGACCGCAATAATAATGGAAATAGCCAGCGTGCCGACCAGATAAGCGGTATCCTCTTTTTTCTTCTGTGCTTCCGTTTTTTCTTTTGATTTTCCGGATTCTTTTCCGTTATCTTCTTCCTCATCCTCGAAATATTCCGCTGACTGCATCAGGGTTTTGATTCCGATATAGAGAGATTCCACGAAATTTACAACGCCCCGCAGGATCGGTATCCTGCAAGCCTTGTGCCGTTCTCCGAAAGATTTATATTTGTTTATTTCTACAGCGATTTCTTTGTCCGGCTTCCGGACCGCTATGGCATAACTGTCCGGTCCTTTCATCATAACGCCTTCCAGAATTGCCTGCCCACCGATATTTACCCGTTTCAATCTTTTTCCTCCAACTATAAAAATAGGTTGAGAAGCTGATTCCCAACCTACTTACTATCATGAATTTATTCAGCCTGTACGCCGTATTTCTTATTGAACTTATCAATACGTCCACGCGCTTTTGCCGCTTTCTGCTGACCTGTATAGAATGAATGACACTTTGAACAGATTTCTACGTGTATATCTTCCTTTGTCGATCCTGTAACAAATTCATTTCCGCAGTTGCAAACAACTTTTGCCTGATAATAATCCGGATGTATTCCTGCTTTCATTTTTTTCACCTCTTTAAAATATTAACTATATGAGACACATGCTTTCGCCTCGATCCCATACCAGCAACAGATAAGATTCTATCATATGCGATAGGACTTTTCAAGTACTATTTTTCATTCTGAAAAAAATATTTTTCATTCTGACAAAAAATCCTATCTTTCGTATCATTTGATCAGCGTCGGAACATCTTCCTTGCGTATTCGATGAACTCTTTGTTATTTTTCGTACGGTCAAAAAGTTTTATGACTTCTTCTGTTATCTCATCGCTTTTCAATCCCCGGAGCTGTCCATGAATGAGATCCAGTACCTCAATCTCATCCGGCGAAAGTAACAGGTCATCTTTTCTGGTACCGGACTTATTGATGTCGATCGCAGGAAATACCCTCTTTTCCGACAGGTTCCGGTTCAGGACCAGTTCCATATTTCCGGTTCCCTTAAATTCTTCAAAAACCACGTCGTCCATACGGCTTCCGGTTTCGATCAGGGCAGTCGCCAGGATCGTAAGACTTCCTCCCTCCCGCATATTTCTTGCTGCGCCAAAGAATTTCTTCGGCATATGGAGGGCAGCCGGATCAAGACCGCCGGACAGAGTTCTTCCGCTTGGAGAAACCGTCAGGTTATAGGCCCTTGCCAGACGTGTAATACTGTCAATCAGGATCACCACGTCTTTTCCGCTTTCTACCAGACGCTTGGCGCGTTCGATCACCATTTCCGACACACGTTTATGGTGTTCCGGCAGTTCGTCGAACGTCGAATAAATGACCTCTACATTAGCGCCTTCGATTGTTTCCTTGATATCGGTCACTTCCTCCGGACGCTCATCGATCAGAAGCACCAGAAGGTGCATATCGCGGTATGCCGTACTGATCCGCTTTGCAATCTGCTTCAGGAGGGTTGTCTTACCTGCTTTCGGCGGCGATACGATCATTCCTCTCTGCCCTTTTCCGATCGGGGAGAATAAATCCACGATCCGAAGCGATTTCGGCGCATTATCATAATCCAGTCGGATCCTTTCATTTGGGAAGATCGGAGTCAGTTCCTCGAAGGATTTCCGCTTTGCAGCCTGCGAAGGCAGTTTCCCATTTATGGATTCGATATATAACAGACCGCGGAATTTTTCGTTCGGCTGTGTTTTGATCCGGATCGGTCCCCGAATGATATCTCCGGTACGCAGTCCGAATCTCCGGATCTGAGGCGGCGAGATATAGATATCCTTCTCACCCGGCATATAATTATCACTCCGTATGAAACCATATCCTTCCGACATGACTTCCAGCAGGCTGTTCGCCCAAGCTCCGCTGTTTAATTCCGGATTATATTCCTGACCGTCATAGACCATCATCTGTACTTCGCCGTCAGAAGTTTGTTCCGGAACCGGCGCTGCCTCGATCGTCTCCTCTGGTTCTGCAGATTTTATCTCTTCCGTCTGTTTTTCAGGGCGCTTTGTTTTTTCTGTTTTTACAGGTCGTTCTTTTCTTACTCTTTGTTCCGGTTTTTCCTGTTTTTCGGATTTTGCCTGCTTTTCCGGTTTTGCCTGTTTTTCCGGTTTCACTTTATTCTTTTCCTGTTTCCCTGCTTCCGCGTCGCTTTTTACCTGTTTCGGTTCAACGCTTCTCTGCACCGGACGGTTCATCATTTTTTCAACGTTTTTCAGTAGTTCCGCCAGTTCAACTTTTTTCAGGGTGCTGATGTTTCTAAGCCCTTTTTCCTTTGCAATTTCCCTCAATTCACTCAAGGACATTTTGCTGTAATCCATTCTTTTCACCAAGCCGGATTATCTCCGTACGCTCCTTTCTTCCTTTACCGTCAGAAACCATGCAAAAGCTGCTAGTGATATGCTTTTGCATGCTCATCAGGAATTTTATTTCATCATATATTTACGTTCGGGTATTGTGTCGACAGATATTCTGACTGACGATTAGATTATCGTATGAACTATTCATTATCAAATAAATCAGACATATTTTACCATATAAAGTAAAAAAAGTCCATTGCATTTTTCTCTCCATTGGCGTATTCTGAAAGATAGAGATATTCACTTACAACGGAGAAATCATTATGGAAGGTTTATTTTTATACAAGCTGATCATATTATATATGCTGGACCGGATCGACGATTATACCTTAACCAATTCCCAGATGTGTAATTTCATTCTGGACAAGGGATATACCAATATGTTCAATATCCATGAGGCGATCAGCGAATTGATCGACAGCGGTTTTATCTCCCGCAGCCTGATCCGGGAAACCACCCACTACCAGATTACGAATCTCGGTGAAGAAGCCCTGTTATATTTTGAGAACCGGCTTCCAAACGCCATTAAACAGGATATTCTGGATTTCTTCAAACAGGAAAAGATCAATCTGAAAAATGAATCCCAGATTTATGCGGATTATTATTTCAATGAGAATAATGAGTACACCGTAGAATGTGTCATTAAAGAACGGAAAGAAACCTTGGTTGACATAAAATTCAGCGTTCCTGCAAAAGGTATCGCTATGTCTATCTGTGACAACTGGCGGGAAAAGAGTGCACAGATTTACGAATCTCTGGTTAATGAACTGTGGTCGAATCCGTAATCCCCGCAAATATATCTTCTACCAGCTGCCAGATCTCATCCCTGCCCTGTTTGGTAATAGCGGAAAACGGGATAACGACAGTCCCCGGCACAACATTCAGTTTATCTTTTATGAGCTTTATGTTTTTATCTTTCTGGCTCCGTTTTATCTTATCCAGCTTGGTTGCGATGATGACCGGCTGATATCCGTTTTTCAGTATCCAATCGTACATGATCTTATCATTTTCGGATGGCGCATGCCGGATATCCAGAAGCAGAAATACCACTGCAAGGGTTTTTGATGTCTGCAGGTACCGCTCGATCATTTTTCCCCACTTTACCTTTACTTCCTGCGGCACTTTTGCATAGCCGTATCCCGGAAGATCCACCAGATAAAATTTCTGATTAATATAATAAAAATTAATTGTCTGCGTCTTTCCCGGCGAAGAAGATGTTCTTGCCAAGGATTTTCTGGAAAGAAGCCCGTTGATCAGAGAGGACTTTCCTACATTGGACTTACCGCAGAAAGCGATCTCCGGAAGGGTATTTTCCGGAAGCTTACTGGTAATCCCGCAAACCGTTTCCAATTCTGCACTTTTTATTTTCATATGCTTCACCAAAAAATCCGGATTCATGGAAGAATCCGGATTCTCCTTTATCTAGGCAATCTCGCCGTTTTTCTTGGTACGTTTTTTACCGATATTTTTCTTGGATTTCGGAACGTCGGAAACCGTAAGCTCCGGTTCGGCGCCTTCGGTTACAACTTCCTTTGTAATCACACATTTTTCAATGTAATCATCGGACGGAATCTCATACATCAGATTGAGAACTACCTTCTCGATGATCGCCCGAAGACCTCTGGCGCCGGTTTTCCGTTCCATGGCTTCACGTGCGATCTCCTCCAATGCTTCGTCTGTAAATTCCAGTTCAACGCCGTCTAATTCAAACAGCTTCTTATACTGCTTGCAGATAGCGCTCTTCGGCTCTGTCAAAATGCTTACCAGCGCTTCCACATCCAACTGATCCAATGTGATCGTTACCGGAACACGTCCTACGAATTCCGGAATCAGACCGTATTTGATGAAATCCTGCGGCTGTATCTGTTTCAGGATATTCTGTGTTTCCTGAACGCTGCCGGTATTTATATCGGCGTTAAATCCTATGGATTTCCTGCCTATCCGGTTTTCAATGACTTTATCCATCCCATCAAATGCGCCGCCGCAAATGAAAAGAATGTTTGTCGTGTCAATCTGTATAAATTCCTGATGTGGATGCTTTCTTCCTCCCTGTGGCGGTACGGAAGCAACCGTTCCTTCGATTATTTTTAAAAGAGCCTGCTGTACGCCCTCACCCGAAACGTCTCTGGTAATGGAAACATTTTCGGATTTCTTTGTGATCTTATCAATCTCGTCAATATATATGATACCTTTTTCCGCACGCTCGATATCATAATCGGCAGCCTGAATCAGCTTGAGAAGAATATTTTCCACATCTTCTCCTACATATCCGGCTTCCGTAAGGGCAGTTGCATCTGCGATCGCAAAAGGAACATTCAGAAGTTTTGCCAGAGTCTGCGCCAGATACGTCTTGCCGGAACCGGTCGGACCGGCAATGATGATATTGCTTTTCTGCAGCTCTACATCAAAATCCTTATCGGACAGAATCCGCTTATAATGGTTGTAAACAGCGACAGAAAGTACTTTTTTCGCCTCTTCCTGACCAATGACATACTGATCCAAAAACTCCTTGATCTCCTTCGGCTTTAAAAGATTGATATCGCCGGAATCATCCGCTGTCTGAAATTCATCTTCTATAATCTCGGCGCAGATTTCGATACATTCATCACAGATATATACATTCGGACCAGCTATCAGCTTCCGAACCTGATCCTGTGTTTTATTACAGAAAGAACATCTCAATTGTTTTCTATCGTCTGTGCGACCAGCCATATGATTACCTCATTTTTCTTTATTTACGATTGGTTACTACATGATCGATCAAGCCATACTCCAAAGCTTCCTCTGCGGTCTTCCAGTTATCCCGCTCTGTATCGCGCTCAATCTCTTCCAGCGGCCGTCCGGTATTCGCAGCGAGGATGGAATTCAGCTTTTCACGTGTTCTTAAAATATGATCGGCGTTGATCTTAATCTCTGTCGCCTGTCCCTGTGCGCCGCCGCTCGGCTGATGAATCATGATCTCGGAGTTCGGAAGCGCATAGCGTTTGCCTTTTGCTCCACCCGCAAGCAGGAATGCTCCCATACTTGCCGCCATACCCACACATATCGTGGATACATCGCATTTGATATAATTCATCGTATCATAAATACCCATTCCGGCGGTTACGGAGCCGCCCGGACTATTGATGTATAAACTGATATCTTTCGTAGAGTCCTCGGACTCCAGAAAAAGAAGCTGTGCGATTACCAGACTTGCAGTCGTATCATTTACTTCGTCGCCGAGAAATACAATTCTCTCTTTCAGAAGTCTGGAATAAATATCATAGGCTCTCTCGCCTCTGCTGTTTGATTCAATGACAGTAGGCACTAACGGCATACTTATACCTCCTTACATTCTGCTGCTAAAAGCTTCATTGCTTTCTTCATGCAGACATCCATTTTGATTGCTTCGATCTCCTTGTCACCGACAAGTTCCCGGAACTTATCAACTTCCAGCTGGTACATAGAAGCAATTCTCTCTAACTCCTCATTTAATTCTTCATCAGAAGCCTCGATCTTCTCAGCTTTCGCAACTGCTTCTACCACAAGGCTGGACTGAATCCTGCGGATTGCTTCCGGCTTTACGGATTCCATCATATCCTCTCTGGTCTGCTGGGTAAACTGGAGATACTGCTCCATTTTCAGTCCCTGATAAGAGAGTCTCTGTTCAAAATCCTCCAGCATTTTTTCCTGATTATAAGTGATCATCGGCTCCGGTATATCGATCGTAGAGCTTTCAATAAGTTTCTCAATGATCTTGGATTCTTTCTTTTTCTCAACTTCTTCCTTTTTCTTTACTTCCAGTACTTTTCTTGTATCTTCCTTATATTCCTCAAAAGTTTCAAAAGAAGAAACTTCACTTGCAAATTCATCATCCAGTTCCGGAAGTTCTACTTCCTTAATACCAAGAATCTCAACCTTGAAAAGTGCTGCTTTGCCGGCAAGATCGGCAGCCTGATAATCCTCCGGGAATGTAACGTTCACATCCACGTTATCTCCAATTTCTTTTCCAACCAGCTGGTCTTCAAAGGTATCGATAAAGGTATGGGAACCGAGAACCAGACTATAATTCTCTCCCTTTCCGCCATCAAACGGAACGCCGTCAATGTAACCGTCAAAATTGATGGTTACTTCATCATCCATCTTTGCCGGACGATCGGAAACCGGATTCATTCTGGAATTCTCTTTCTGTGTTTTCCGGATCTCTGCCATAACGTCATCTTCGGTTACTTCATCATCGATTTTTTCAATCTCGATTCCTTTATAATCGCCGAGTGTGATCTCAGGCTTTACGGCTACCAGAGCGGTAAAGATAAAATCTTTTCCTTTTTCTACCTGTTCAACGTCGATCTCCGGACGGGAAACGATATCCAGATCACAGTTTTCAACTTCTTCCGGATAATAACGGTTGATCAGATCATTTGCCGCATCTTCATAAAATACGGCAGGTCCATACATTTTTTCAATATATGTCATCGGCACCTTGCCTTTACGGAAGCCGGGAACCTGAAATTTATTCTTGTTCTTATTATATGCAGCGGTAACTGCCTTCGAAAATTC
This sequence comes from uncultured Lachnospiraceae bacterium, assembly GCA_947631605.1. GTDB lineage: Bacteria > Bacillota > Clostridia > Lachnospirales > Lachnospiraceae > CANRMC01. Next base: position 39,256 of record CANRMC010000002.1, on the reverse strand, counting down.
CTCCGCCGGTACCGTAATTGTAAGTTTTGCCATACTGCCTTCTAAATTCTCAACTGTTAAGCTCATTTTGTTTCTTTTTCCTCCTTGTACCAATAAACAAACATTAGTTTTTAGATTATATCATACCTGAAAAAATTCGTCCAGTGAATTCAGGTGATTTTTATGTTTGCACACAAAGTTCATTCTAAGTATAATGCCTGTTTTTGTCAAGTTGTTTATGACGAAAGAAAAAAGAGCATTTTCGGATGATTCTCCCAAAATGCCCTTCTTCTGATACCAAGGCAGGTGTTTACTTGCCAGCCATCTGCTCTTCCTGTCTCTTGATCATCTGACGAACCATCTCGCCACCGATAGAACCGGTCTGTGCAGATGTAAGGTCGCCATTGTAACCGTCCTTTAAGTTTACACCGATCTCAGATGCAACTTCCATCTTGAATCTCTTCATGGCTTCTTTTGCCTGTGGTACTTCCATGTTGTTTGAACTTGTATTGTTGCTCATAATACTTACCTCCGTAAATTTGTTTGAAACCAGTCTTTGAACTGCTTCTAGTCCTAGTATTTACAGATCAGTAAATATTATGTTGGAAATTTATACATATTTATGACGGATAAATAAGCCGTTCTTCCGAAATATCCTTTAATACTTCATTTAAAAATTTCTTTGAAATATACCGTGCCATCGGCAGATTCATATCCATATAATTTCCGCAGTCCTTTGCGCAGGCTCCCGGCACTTCATCCTCATATGTACTCATAAATTCAAATAATTCAGTCATAAGCGGTATGATATCCTTCGATTCGTAATCTCCCGCCAGAACCAGATAAAAGCCCGTCCTGCATCCCATGGGGCCGAAATAGATCACCCGGTCACCGTAACTTTTATGATTTCTCAGAAATGTGGCAGCCAGATGTTCTATGGTATGAACCTCCGCCGTATTCATGACCGGCTCAAAATTCGGTCTTGTGATCCGGATATCAAAGGTGGTTATCACACAATCCCCGATCGTATCCTTTCTGGATACATAAACGCCGGGCAGAAGCCGCATATGGTCAATTGTAAAACTTGCGATTTTCTCCATATTATGATCCTCCTTTTTTTAGTCAGCATTCATAATTTTTTACGATTTCCTCTACAAGCCTTACGCTGTGCAGGATCGCCTTTTTTTCAAAAGCCGGATAATCCTCCGTTGCACTGTCGTCCGCTTTGTCGGAGATCGCACGAATGATCAAAAACGGGATCTGATTCAGATATGCCGCCTGTGCAACGGCAGCTCCCTCCATTTCCGTACAAAAGCCATGAAACTGTCCGCCGATCATTTCCTTTTTCTTTCTGTCTGAAATGAACTGGTCGCCGCTTACAACCCTGCCGGAAAAAACTTGAATGTCCGGATTTACCCGTCTGCAGCTTTCCTCCGCTAATGTCCTAAGCGTTTCATCCGCAAGAAATACGGAGGTTTCCATTCTCGGGATCACGCCGGGTTCATATCCGAATCCCTGTGCGTCCATATCATGCTGAACTGCATCTGTGGAAAGAACAATGTCTCCGATATCGATATCTGCATTCAGGCTTCCTGCGATACCCGTATTAATCACCGCATCAATTCCGTAATCATCTACCAGAATCTGGGTGCAGATACCTGCGTTTACTTTACCGATCCCGGATCTTACTACGACAACCTCCCTGCCGGAAAGACTGCCCCGGTAAAAATCCATGGACGCCTTTTTTGAGATCGTGACCTGTTCCATTTTTTCTTTTAATTTTGCCACTTCTTCATCCATGGCACCGATAATTCCCAGCATATCCGTCTCCTTTATTATTCCTTTCCGTTCCAGCAGTATGTACAGAGTTTACATTTATCAATGCCTGTGGATTCCAGCATATCATCCAGCCGGTTATAACGAAGGGAGGTAAAATTCAATTCCTTTCGTATCTCTTCCAGCATCGTTTCGTATTTTTCGGATTCCGGATCTGCATATTCCTCCAGAACCTCATCCGTAACGTTTCCGTTTTCAAGGCGTTCAATGACACGTCTTGTAATCAGATCCAGTTCGGAAGAAGAACGGGAAAAATTCAGATACTTACAGCCAAAAAGAAGCGGCGGGCATGCCGGACGTATATGTACTTCTTTCGCACCGCTCCGATACAAAAATTCCGTCGTTTCCCGAAGCTGGGTTCCTCTTACGATGGAATCATCGATCAGAAGCAGGCTCTTATCGCGTATTAATTCGTCTACGGCAAGCAGCTTCATTTTTGCGATCAGATCTCTCCGGCTCTGGATCGTCGGCATGAAAGATCTCGGCCATGTCGGCGTATACTTGATAAACGGTCTGGAAAACGGAATCCCCGAAGCATTTGCATATCCTACTGCATGAGCCGTACCGGAATCCGGAACGCCGGCTACGATATCCGGCTTTACATTATCCCGCATTGCCATCTTCTGTCCGCAGTTATACCGCATTTTTTCAACGTTGACTCCCTCGTAAGTACTTGCAGGATATCCATAGTATATCCAGAGGAAGGTACAGATCTTCATTTCGGTTCCCGGATTCACAAGCGTGATACAGTTTTTATCCGTCAGTATTACGATCTCGCCCGGTCCTAATTCTTTATAATCGGTATATCCAAGTTTTTTATATGCAAAATTCTCAAAGGAAGCACAGAAAGAACCTTTTTTCCGTCCGATAGCAACCGGCGTCCTTCCCATTTTATCTCTTGCCGCATAGATTCCCGCGCTGTGCATAAGAAGAATGGACATGGAGCCGTCGATAACCTCTAATGCATAATTGATACCTTCGATCAGATTCTCTTTCCGGTTAATAAGCGCCGCTACCAGTTCCGTTGCATTTATCTCACCGCCGCTCATTTCCAGAAAATGCGCATGTCCGTCCTGAAACAGCTTCTGTATCAGTTCGTCCGTATTATTGATCTTACCGACCGTAGTCAGCGCGTAGGTTCCATGGTGGGAACGAATGATGAGCGGCTGCGGTTCATAATCGGAAATACAGCCGATTCCCATATTTCCCTTCATTTCATGAACATCTTTATCAAACTTGGTACGAAACGGAGCATTTTCGATGTTATGGATTGAACGGTTGAAGCCGTCCTCTCCATATACTGCCATACCGCCCCGTCTGGTACCTAAATGGGAATGATAATCAACGCCGAAAAATAAATCGAATACACAATCCTGATTTGATGCAACTCCAAAAAAGCCTCCCATTGTTTTATCCTCTTTTCTTAGAATAACAGAAGCACCCGCATGTATCAGGTGCTTCTATTGTTATCATGCGCCGCTTTTTGCGCATATTGATTTTATTTTGCTGCAAGTTCTGCTTTGATAGCCTGTGTAAGTGCCGGAACGATCTTATTCAGATCTCCGACTACGCCATAATCAGCGACATCAAAGATCGGAGCGTCCTCATCCTTATTGATCGCTACAATAATGTCAGATTCTTCCATACCTGCTACATGTTGGATAGCGCCGGAAATACCGATTGCAAAATATACATTCGGACGAACTGTTTTACCGGTCTGTCCAACCTGAAGATCCTTTGGTTTCCATCCTGCGTCAACAACTGCACGCGAGCAGCTTACCTGACCGCCGAGAACTTCTGCAAGGTCCTCAAGAATCTTAAAGTTCTCAGGACTTCCGACACCACGTCCACCGGAAACAAGGATTTTTGCATCCATAATATCTACGGTGTCAGATACTGCCTTAACAATATCCAGGATCTCAACATATTTATCATTTGGAACAAAGCCCGGATCAAACTCTTCTATAACGGCCTTTGCACCTTCGATCTTGTCGATCTTCTGCATAACGCCCGGACGAACGGTTGCCATCTGCGGACGGTTATCCGGACATGCAATGGTAGCGATCGTATTACCGCCAAATGCAGGTCTTGTCATAAGAAGCTGATTATGCTTCTGCTCCTGATTCGGAATTGCAACAAGTGGGAAATCACCGATTTCCAGTGAAGTACAGTCAGCAGTCAGACCGGTTGCAACTCTTGCGGAAACTGTAGGACCAAGATCTCTACCAATGGCAGTTGCGCCGACCAGTACGATCTCCGGTTTATACTTATTGATGACGGAAGCCATAGCGTGTGCATATGGTTCTGTCCGGTATTCCTTTAATTCCGGTGAGTCAACAACGATAACTCTGTCTGCACCGTATTCTGCGAGTTCGTCTGCCAGATTTTTGATATCGGAGCCAAACAGCATTGCGGTTACATCTGTATCTAAGTCCTTTGCTAAGTCTCTCGCTTTGCCAAGTAATTCAAATGCAATATTGCTTAATTTGTTATCTACCTGCTGTGCGAAGACAAATACGCCCTTATATTCTTCTAAACCCATTTTATTCACCACTTTTCCTTTATATTATATTACATGCTTATCTTTCAGCTTACCAACAATATATGCAACTGATTCTTCCGGATCCAGCGTAACCTTTTCGCCGCTGCCTTTTCTTACCTTATCGGAAGCCTTTGCAATCTTTGTAGGAGAACCCTTCAGACCAAGGTTTGAATCGTCAACGTCTACAAGGTTTGCTCTGCCCCATACGGTAATCTCCGCATCATATGCATCAAAGATTCCGCCCGGAGTCATATAACGAGGCTCATTCAACTCGGAAAGAGCGGTGATAAGACATGGCATTTTTGCCTTCAAAGAATGGTATCTGTCTTCATACTGACGTTTCACAATGACAGAATCACCATCAATCTTAATTTCTTCTGCATATGATATAACCGGAATTCCAAGGTGCTCGGCAATCTGCGGACCAACCTGTGCGGTATCGCCGTCGATCGCCTGACGTCCTGTAATGATCAGGTCATAATCCAGATTCCTGATCGCACCTGCCAGGGTTGTAGAAGTTGCCCAGGTATCGGCACCTCCCAGAACACGATCGGTTACAAGAATTCCATGGTCAGCTCCCATAGCCAGAGCCTCACGGAGAACATCCTCTGCCTTCGGAAGTCCCATTGTGATAACAGTAACATCTGCGCCATACTGATCCTTCAAACGAAGCGCAGCCTCAAGACCTGCCTTGTCATCCGGATTCATGATTGTAAGCATTGCAGCTCTGTTCAGAGTACCGTCCGGATTGAACTGCACGCCGCCCTTTGTATCAGGCACCTGCTTTATACAAACTACAACTTTCACGTTAAGTACCTCCTTATTTAATGATGTTTGCAGAAATAACCATACGCTGTACTTCGGAAGTACCTTCGTAGATTTCTGTAATCTTGGCATCACGCATCATACGCTCAACGTCATATTCACGAATATAGCCGTAACCACCATGTAACTGAACTGCCTTGGTTGTTACTTCCATTGCAACTTCTGCTGCACATAATTTTGCCATAGCAGCTTCTACAGAATAAGAAGTCTTGTGATCTGCCTGATACTCAGCCTTCTTCATTGCGGCCTTGTATACCAGCATCTTAGCAGCCTCTACTTTTGTAGCCATATCTGCAAGCTGGAACTGTGTATTCTGGAACTGTGCGATGGAACGTCCAAACTGCTTTCTTTCCTGAACATAACGGATGGTTGTTTCCAGAGCGCCCTCTGCAAGACCAAGTGCCTGTGCGGCAATACCGATACGACCGCCATCCAATGTATGCATTGCGATATTGAATCCCTTGCCCTTCTGTCCAAGCAGGTTTTCCTTTGGAATCCGGCAGTCTGTGAAGATCAGCTCATATGTAGAAGAACCACGAATACCCATCTTATTTTCCTTGGTACCGAATGTGAATCCCGGAGTTCCCTTCTCAACGATGAATGCAGAAATCTCTTTCATCTTTCTGCCTCTTTTTTCAACAACTCCCGTAACAGCGATAATGATATATACGTCTGCTTCCTTACCGTTTGTAATGAAGCACTTCGAACCGTTCAGTACCCATTCGTCACCGTCCAGAACAGCCTTTGTCTGCTGGCCCTGTGCGTCTGTTCCTGCGCCCGGCTCTGTCAGACCAAATGCACCCAGCTTATTGCCGTTGCAAAGATCCGGTAAATATTTTGCCTTCTGCTCTTCCGTACCATAAGTCTGAATCGGATCTACACAAAGAGATGTATGTGCGGATACGATAACGCCTGTTGTACCGCAGACCTTGGAAAGTTCCTCTACACACATTACATATGTCAAAGGATCGCATCCCTGTCCGCCATACTCCTTCGGTACCGGAATTCCCAGGAAACCGAGTTTTCCCATCTTATCTACCGTAGCACGAGGGAACTGCTCTGTTTCATCCACTTCCTGAGCAAGTGGCTTCACTTCCTTCTCGGCGAATTCTCTAAAAAGAGTTCTCGCCATCTCATGTTCTTTGCTCAAAGTAAAATCCATGATCTTAATCCTCCATCTAATCTAATACTTATTTCGAATAATCGTAGAAGCCCTTTCCGGTCTTTCTTCCGAGAAGACCGCCACGAACCATCTTTTTAAGAAGCGGATGCGGACGATACTTTGGATCGCCTGTCTCGTCATAAAGAACATTCATGATCGCAAGCACAATATCAAGACCTACCAGATCGCCCAGTGCAAGAGGTCCCATCGGATGATTTGCACCCAGCTTCATGGCTGTATCAATACCTTCTACACTTGCGATACCATCAGCATAAATACCGATTGCTTCATTGATCATAGGAATGAGGATTCTGTTTACAACGAAGCCCGGAGCTTCTGCTACCTGAACCGGCTCTTTACCGATGGAAACAGAAATCTCTTTGATCTTTTCTACCATATCATCCGGTGTATTGATTCCGGCGATAACCTCAACCAGCTTCATTCTGTCTGCCGGATTGAAGAAATGCATTCCTATTACCGGACGATCCAGACCAGCGCCGATTTCAGTAATAGACAGAGAGGATGTATTTGTAGCAAACATGCAATCCGGCTTACAGATTGCCATAAGCTCCTTAAATGTCTCCTTCTTAATCTCCATTGATTCCGGAGCAACTTCAATTACAAGATCACAATCAGAGCAGATATCCTTAAGACCGGTCGTTACCTTGCCAAGAACCTCATCTGCCTTCTCCTGTGTAATTTTTTCCTTGCTTACAAGGAAATTCATATTTTTAGCGATTTTCGCTTTTCCGCCTTCTGCGAATTCAACCTTGATGTCACAAAGTCTTACTTCGTAACCATCTGTCATTGCAAATGCCTGTGCAATACCGGAACCCATGGTTCCTGCACCAACTACGCCTACTACCATTCTATAATCCTCCTGTAATGAATTTATTGCATGCCGGCATACCGGAAATGAGCGGTATGCCGGATTCAACCATGTGTTTACCTGTTCTGGAACGGAACAACTTTCAGTTTCTTTTCCTTATCCTTCTCAAGGAAATTTCCCATTCCTGCTTTCTGGTCTTCTGTCTCGAAACAATCCCCGAAAAGTTTCTCCTCGATCACGATTGCCTGATCCATATCTGCTTCTAATCCGTCATTGATCGCTTTCTTGCAGTTACGGACTGCGATCGGTGCATTGGAAGCAATCTTTGCAGCCAGCTTCTTTGCAGCCGGAAGCAGTTCTTCCTGTGTATAAACCGCATTTACCAGTCCGATCCGGAGTGCTTCTTCCGCTTTGATATTGATCGCGGAATAAATCATCTGCTTTGCCATTCCCACGCCAACAATCCTTGCCAGTCTCTGGGTTCCGCCAAATCCCGGTGTGATTCCGAGGCCAACCTCCGGCTGCCCGAATACTGCATTATCAGAACAGATACGGATGTCGCAGCTCATGGAGATCTCACAGCCGCCGCCAAGTGCAAATCCGTTTACGGCTGCAATGACCGGAATCGGAAATGTTTCGATCATGCGGAAGATATCATTTCCCTTTTTACCGAATGCTTCTCCCTCTGCTTTCGTCAGAGTGGACATTTCTCCGATATCTGCGCCTGCTACAAAGGATTTCTCACCTGCGCCTGTCAGTACCAGTGCTCTTGTCTCATTCAGGTCTACAGCTTCAAAAGCTTCCTTAATTTCCTCCAGAACCTGACTGTTCAGGGCGTTGAGTGCCTTCGGGCGGTTGATGGTAACGATCCCAACATAACCTTCCTGCTCGTATGTTACGAATTCCATGCGCATATCCTCCATTAATCTCTCTTAACGATCGTCGAGCAGCCCATACCACCGCCGATACATAAGGTTGCAAGTCCGTTCTTTGCGTCTCTTGCTTCCATCTCGTGAAGAAGCGTTACGAGGATACGACAGCCGGAAGCTCCAACCGGATGTCCGAGTGCGATAGCGCCGCCGTTCGGATTTAACTGCTTCTCTACATCAATGCCGAGTTCTTTTCCAACTGCAACAGACTGTGCTGCGAATGCTTCATTTGCTTCAATGATATCGAAGTCTTCGATCTTCATGCCGGTCTTAGCCAGAACCTTCTTTGTAGAAGCAACCGGACCGATACCCATGATTGCCGGATCAACACCGCCAAGAGCACCAGCTACCCATGTAGCCATCGGCTTAACGCCAAGTTCTTTTGCCTTTTCCTCGGACATAACTACGATTGCAGCAGCACCATCGTTGATACCGGAAGCATTACCAGCTGTAACAAATCCGCCCGGATTGATCGTACGGAGTCTTGCAAGACCTTCCATTGTAGTTCCCGGACGAGGTCCCTCATCCTTCTTAAACTCAATGGTTTCTTTCTTCTTCTTAACCATAACCGGAACGATCTCCTTATCGAATGCACCGGCCTCCTGTGCTGCAACTGCCTTTGTCTGGCTGGCAACAGCAAACTCATCCAGTTCTTCTCTGGTCAGTCCCCACTGCTCGCAGATATTATCAGCAGTCTTGATCATATGATAATCATTAAAAGCATCCCATAATGCGTCTTTGATCATGGTATCAACCAGCTTGCCGTCATTCATTCTGTAACCATAACGTCCCTGCATAACTGCATACGGTGCCATGGACATATTCTCCATACCGCCTGCTACCACGATATCAGCCTCGCCTGCTACGATCATCTGTGCAGCAAGGTTTACGCAGTTCAGACCGGAACCGCAAACGACATTAATTGTAACTGCCGGAACCTCATTTGGAAGACCGGCCTTAATGGATGCCTGACGAGCAACGTTCTGTCCTAATCCAGCCTGGATTACGCATCCCATATATACCTGATCAACAGCCTCCGGTTTAACGCCTGCTCTGTTCAGTGCTTCTTTGATAACGATAGCACCAAGCTCCGGTGCCGGAGTTGTACTGAGACTTCCACCCATAGTACCGATTGCCGTACGGCATGCACCTGCTAAAACAACTTTTCTTGCCATAAAATATATCCTCCATTTCTTAATATGTGTCTTTAGCAAAACGCCTGACACGACTAACTAGATGATACCATAAATCAGGTATCTTCGCAATATGTCAAAATACAATAAATGCTTAAATAAATCATGTATTTCTGTCATTTCTTTTTTTTATGTATATTTCGAAGCGTTTTTTTCTTTTTTGACATTTTTTCCGATGCGGAAGAATCGGATCTTATCACTTTCTCTTTCGCTTCCGGCCGGATCAGACACTTTCTGTCATAGCCGATCATATCTTTTCTGCCGGCTTTTACCAGCGCTTCATGCACAAGCGCATAATTTCCCGGCATGCGGTACTGGATCAGCGCCCGCTGCATTGCTTTTTCATGGGGAGACACAGGTACATACACCCGTTCCATGGTTCTGGGATCGACGCCCGTATAATACATACAGGTGGAAAGCGTAGACGGCGTCGGATAAAAATCCTGCACCTGTTCCGGCATATGTCCGATATCTCTCAGATATTCCGCAAGTTTTACTGCATCCTTTAACGTAGAGGCTGGATGGGATGACATGAGATACGGAACCGTATACTGCTTCATGCCTAATTTCCGGTTCATTTTCTGAAACTTCTCGGAAAAAGCCTGATAAACGGCGTGTTCCGGTTTTCCCATGCAGGAAAGTACAGAATCGGAAACATGTTCCGGCGCCGTTTTTAACTGCCCGCTTATGTGGTACCGACAGAGTTCCTCCAGAAATGTATCATCAGAATCATATATGAGATAGTCGAACCGGATGCCGGAACGGATAAAGACTTTCTTAACACCCGGCAGATTTCTGAGCTTACGCAGAAGTTCCAGATAATCCCCGTGATCGACTTTCAGATTCGGACAAGGTTTTGGAAACAGGCACTGCCGGTTCATGCATACCCCCTGCGTCAGCTGTTTTTCACAGGAAGGAATCCGGAAATTTGCACTGGGACCTCCTACGTCATGAATATATCCTTTAAAATCCGGATCTTTCGTCAGAAGCTTTGCTTCCTTCAGAATGGAAGCATGACTTCTTGCCTGAATGATCCTGCCCTGATGAAAGGTCAGCGCACAAAAACTGCATCCGCCGAAACACCCTCTGGCAGATACCAGACTGAATTTCACCTCCTGTATGGCAGGTATGCCCCCGTCTTTTTCATACATCGGATGATACGTCCGCATATAATTCAGATCGTAAACATCATCCATTTCCTGCGTTGTAAGAGGATATGCCGGAGGGTTCTGAACGAGATACAGATTATCACGATACTGTTCCAATAACGTCTTTGCCGTAAACGGGTCTGTATTGTTGTACTGGATCCGGAAACTTTCCGCATATTTTAACTTATCCTGCTTCATTTCCTCATACGAAGGCAGGCAGATACCATCCGAAATTCCGGAGATATCTTTCGCTTTCCATACGGTTCCGCGTACATAGCTGATATCCCGTATATCAATCCCGCTGTCTAAGGCTTCCGCTACTTCTATCATGGCGTGTTCTCCCATGCCGTATAACAAAAGATCCGCCTGCGAATCGATCAGGATCGAATGTTTGAACCGGTCCGACCAATAATCATAATGGGCAAACCGGCGGAGACTTGCCTCGATCCCGCCGATGATAACCGGAACATCTTTATAAACTTTTCGGATCAGATTGCAATATACGATTGTCGCATAATCCGGCCTTTTTCCCATAACCTGTCCCGGCGTATAAGCATCTGCGGAACGCCTTTTTTTCGATACCGTATAATGGTTTACCATGGAATCCATATTTCCTGCGCTCACCAAAAAACCCAGTCTCGGTCTGCCAAATGTCTGTATGGATTCTTCATCCTTCCAGTCCGGCTGCGGAATGATCGCCACTTTATATCCATGTGCCTCCAGAAGCCGGCTGATAATAGCAGTACCAAAAGAAGGATGGTCAACATAAGCGTCTCCTGAAATATATACAAAATCCGCCTGTTCCCATCCTCTTTTTTCCATATCCTGTTTTGTTACGGGTAAAAAGTCTTTAATCATGCTGTTCATCCTGAATCATGATATAGTCGCCTGCGGTTCCGGCGCCTTCGGCTACAGCTTCCGACGCATTTTCCGCAACTGTGGCTTTGATGCCGGTTTTGGCAAAAATCAGCTTGTCCATGCCATACAGAAGACTTCCACTGCCAGTCAGGACGATCTGTTCTCTTGCCACATCACTGATCAGCTCCGGCGGGGCCGCTTCGATCACGCCGGTTATGGCATTTATGATCTGCGTAGTCACTTCTTCAAATGCCTCCACCGTTTCCTGCGAAGTGATCTTTACACGAACCGGAAGCCCGTTTAAAAGATTCTTTCCCTTTGCCTCAAAGGATGGATTGCTTTTTCTTTCATAGACCGCCCCAATCTCACATTTGACTTCTTCCGCTGACAGATCGCCCAACAGAATATTGTATTTCCGTTTTACGTACCGTATCAGGGCTTCCGTATAGTCATCCCCTGCTACTTTAATGGACCTTCCCTCAGAGATCCCGCCAGCGGAAATAACGGCGATATCCGTTGTTCCACCACCGATATCAATCACCATATGTCCGTAAGTTTCCATAATATCTAAACCGGAACCGATCGCAGCTGCCATCGGTGACTCCAGAACAAAAACCTGCTTTGCGCCGGTTCTGCATACTATGTCTTCTACAGCACGTTTCTCCACTTCTGTAATCTCCCGCGGAACACAGACGCAGATATTCGGTCTGCCCCAGATTTTTCGTTTCTGCATCGCATTTTTTACAAATGCTTTTATCATCCGTTCTGCCAAAGAATAATCAGAGATCACGCCATGCATCATTGGTCTTACGACCTCGATTCCTTCCGGCGTTTTCCCAAGCATTTTTTTTGCTTTGATCCCGACTGCAATAATCTTTTTACTTTTTGTTTCGTATGCCACAACCGCAGGCTGATTTATCACCACTCCTTTGTCACGCATATATATGCGAACATTGGAAGTGCCCAGATCGATCCCGATATCAATGCGGTGCATAGACATTCCTCCTAATCGAAAAAAGTAGTATTGGTGCTTCATACTCAATTATACGAACCAATACTACTTTTTTCAACTGTATTTTCGACAGGATTACTTAAAATCCTCGGAAAGAAGCAGTTTCAGATTTGTCGTTCCATCTGCTTTTTCCCTGTTTTCACAACGGCTGATGGCATCATCCACTGCCTTCAGCAAACGGTCAATATTTCCAGTTTCCATTCCAAGAAGCAGATTCTTAATTCTGCCGTCAACGGTATCATCCTTCTTGAAACCGCGCTGCTTAATATAACCATCTGCTATCTGCATCATATCTTCCGATCCAATCTTATGCAGCTGGATCAGATGATTGAATTCCGGTACTACTTCCTTACATTCCGTAAATAGTCTGGAAATGGAATCAATTTCACCGGTCAGGATAATAACAAAATCATTTACATCCTTTGCGGACAGCTTTACAAGTTCTGCCAGACGCTCTTTTGTTACAAGTCCTGCATTTTCAACAACAATGCAGCCACCCTTCAGTTTCACCATAGCGTCGGCAAGTTTTACTTTATTTAATGCCTGCGCCTTGATCTTTGCAATGGTCTTTTCCTTACAGATTCCCATGTCATAGAAGCTTCTTGCGAAGTCTTCGCCTACAGTCGTGGAACCGAAACCATGTTGACCGAGAATTACGATATTTCTGGATTTCTTCGGATTTGCAGCAACCTTATTGAATGCGTTTACAATCTGGTCGGAAGCAGTTTCAATATGTAAATACTTCTCCAGATAATATGCAGCAAGCGGAAGTCTGCCGTCTTCGGAAGGCTTTGTCAGATCCAGCTTCATATTCTCTGCTTCCTCAGCCTTCTTCTTGGCTTCTTCTTCCATCTTCTTGGCATTTTCCAGAACCTTCATGGCTTCCGCCGCTTTTCTACGTGCTTCCGCCGCAGCTTTTTCGGCTTCTGCAGCAGCCTTGGCTCTTGCCTCTTCTTCCGCCTTCTGTTTTGCGTCTTCCTCTGCCCGTTTCCGAGCATCCTCTAATTCTTTCTTACGCTTCTCGTCTTCTGCCTTTCTCTTTGCCTCTTCTTCGGCTTTCTTCCTGGCTTCTTCTTCAGCTTTCTTACGCGCCTCTTCTTCCGCCTTCTTCTTAGCTTCTTCTTCGGCTTTCTTACGCGCTTCTTCTTCGGCTTTCTTCTTCGCCTCTGCTTCCGCTTTCTTCTTTGCTTCTTCTTCGGCTTTCTTACGAGCTTCTTCTTCCGCCTTCTTCTTAGCTTCTTCTTCCGCTCTCTTACGAGCCTCTTCCGCTTCTTTTTCTGCCTGTTCTGCAAGTCTTAAAGCTTCTTCTTCGGCTTTCCTTGCTTCTTCAAGCATTCTCGCTACTTCTTCGGCTTTCTTACGCGCCTCTTCGGCTTTTTTCTTTGCCTCTTCTTCGGCTTTCTTACGCGCTTCCTCTTCCGCTTTCAGTCTTGCTTCTTCTTCGGCTCTCTTCTTTGCTTCTTCTTCGGCCTTCTTCTTTGCCTCTTCTTCGGCTTTCTTCTTTGCTTCTTCTTCGGCCTTCTTCTTTGCCTCTTCTTCTGCTTTCTTACGCGCTTCTTCTTCGGCTTTCTTCTTTGCTTCTGCTTCGGCTTCGGCTTTCTTTCTTGCTTCTTCCTCAGCTTTTCTCTTTGCTTCCGCTTCGGCTTCGGCTTTCTTTCTTGCTTCTTCCTCGGCTTTCTTCTTGGCTTCTTCTTCGGCCTTCTTCTTTGCTTCTTCCTCGTGCTTCTTTGCCTCTTCAGCGAGACGTTTTGCTTCTGCTTCTGCCTTCTCAGCCTCTGCTATAATACGAGCGGCTTCTTCTGCCTGTCTGCGGGCTTCTTCCGCTTCTTTCAAAGCAGCCTCTTTTGCACGTGTACGCGCTTCATCAGCGGCTTTTTTACGGGCCTCATCAGCAGCCTTCTTACGTTCTTCCTCCAAAGCTTTACGTTTTGCCTCTTCTTCGGCTTTCCGCTTTGCAGTTTCTTCTGCTTTCTTCTTAGCTAATTCTTCCGCTTTCTTACGCGCTTCTTCCTCTGCTTTCTTCCGTGCCTCTGCTTCAGCTTTTTTTCTTGCTTCTTCTTCCGCTTTCTTCTTTGCTTCTGCTTCGGCTTTCTTTCTTGCTTCTTCTTCAGCCTTCTTCTTTGCTTCCTCTTCGGCTTTCTTCTTTGCCTCTGCTTCGGCTTTCTTTGTTGCTTCTTCTTCCGCCTTCTTCTTTGCCTCTGCTTCGGCTTTCTTTCTTGCTTCTTCTTCAGCCTTCTTCTTTGCTTCCTCTTCGGCCTTCTTCTTTGTTTCCTGATCGTCTTCTACGCTGGAAAGACCTGCTACCTGAGCATCAAAGATATCTTCGTCTTCATCAATATCATACATACTCTTAACATCATTTGTAGGAGTTGTACGATTCTTTGGAAGAATACTGTCTAATTCATCACTTTGCTCAGCAGTATCCTTTGCTTCTTTCTTTTCATCTGCAGAAACCCAGCCGGTGCTTCCTCCACTGATCGTCTTCGTGCCGCCAGCAGAAAATCCAAATTCTTTCTCGGCATTATCTTCAATAATGGTAACCTTACCCGGCTCATTTTTTGCTTTCTCCGGTTTCAGATCAAGTCCCAGACCTTTTCCTGATTTCTGCGTAGAACCAAGACCACCGCCAAGACCTGCAGAAGCAAGACCACCGCCAAGACCTGCGGAGCCCAGACCGCCGCCTAAACCTGCGGAACCAAGACCTTCCGTTTTCTTTTCCGGTTCTTTCTTTGCAGCAGGTTCTTCACCTTTCAGCTTCAAGCTTACTTTCTCTGGTTCAGCTTTTTCATCCTTCAGCTTCAGGCTTACTTTCTCCGGTTCAGCTTTCTCGTCCTTCAGTTTCAGACCTGCTTTCTGATCTGCCGGTTTCTCCTTGCTTTCTTCTTTCTTTTCTGGTTCCGGTTTTACGTCCGCTTTTTCTTCCTTTTTAACCGGCTTTTCCGTTTCAATGTCCGCTTTTACTTTCTCAGCAAGATCACTCGTCGGTTTTTCTTCTTCATAAGGAATACCCAGCTCTTCTGCACGTTTTTTCCGTTTCTTTGCTTCAATCTTTTCCAGGTCCTCGGCAGACAATGTCTTATACTTTGGCTTATCGCCCGAAGTCTCTTTTTTAGAGCTTCCCTGCGTAAACTGCATGGCTTCCTTTTCTTTTTTAAGTTTAGCTTCTTTTTCAGCACGCTCTTTTTCAACCTGCGCCCGAACGGCAGCAATAAGAGCCTCTCTCTGATCCATAGCCACTGGCGTTACCCCCTTCTTGTCATCTATCTGATACGTGTATATTTATAATTTAATTCCTAACGAAGCCAGCAATTCTTCAGCCTCTCTCTGCATCTTTTCTTCCTGAAGCAGTCGTTCCTGTAATTTTTCCTGTTCTTCTTTCATAACAGAATCAAATGTATTCTGGACTTCATCCTGCTTTCGGTTCAGATTCGGGAACAGAGATGATTTAAACTCCGGATAATCCAAGTTCGACTGATACTCTGTATTCTGCGTTTGATCCTGTTCCGGTTTGACTTCCTCCGGTTCGGCCTCTTCCGGCTCAACATCTTCAAAACCGGTTTCTTCCGATTCAGCTTCTTCCGATTCAGCTTCTTCCGGTTCAGCTTCCTCCGGTTCAATCTCTTCCGGCTCAACATCTTCAAAACCGGTTTCCTCCGGTTCAATCTCTTCCGGCTCAACATCTTCAAAACCGGCTTCTTCCGGTTCAGCTTCCTCCGGTTCGGTCTCTTCCGGCTCAACTTCTTCTAAATCGGTTTCTTCCGGCTCAACATATTCAAAACCGGTTTCTTCCGGTTCAGCTTCCTCCGGTTCAATCTCCTCTGCAGTATCATCAAACGCTTCAATCTCGGAATCACCAATTTGAATCTCAAAATCGTCGGATTCAAAATCATCGGTCTCAAAATCTGATTCAAAATCGTCAGATTCAAAATCTGATTCAAGATCCGAAGTTATGATCACTTCTTCCTCTGCATTTTCTTCAGTACTTTCCTCTGCGGTTTCTTCTGTACTTACTTCTGTATTTACATCCGCATTATCTGGTATATCCTCATCCATAGCGGAATCTTCCGAAGGCAGATTTTCCGAATCATCAACATTATTGATCTCCAATTCGATCCGCATATCTTCCATGGATTTTCCGCTTAATGCAGCTTCCGACATACGCCTTTCCCGATCATCAATCTTATAAGCATTAATGCTGTCAAACGGATTGGCATAATCTTCCTCGAATTCACCGGATAATCCCGATATTGTATCTGATTCCGGCGCAAAACCATCATCAAAATCATATGTTACTATATCATCTACACTTGATTCCGGTCTTAATTCCTGCATATCTTCACTCTCTTTATCATTGCTGTCCTGACTGTCGGCAGCTTCTTCTGCATTTTCTAATTGAACCGTATCTTCCTCCGCTTCTTCTTCCCAGTCTTCCTCCGGTTCTACAATAATCTCAGGTTCATCTTCGGCCTTTGTTTCCGGTTCTTCCTCCGGCTCATCTTCGACCTTCGCTTCCGGTTCTTCCTCCGGCTCATCTTCGACCTTCGCTTCCGGTTCTTCCTCCGGCTCGTCTTCAACCTTCGTTTCCGGTTCTTCCTCCGGCTCATCTTCGGCCTTTATTTCCGGTTCCTCTTTCTTTTTCTTAAATTTCTTTCGGATCACTGATTTCAGGCTTTTCTTTACCGCTTCCGTTTTCTCGTCAAGCGTCAGGTTCTCTGAAACATCCGGATCAGTCACCGGTTCGGAAACTTCTTCTATATCATCTTCTACATCACCGTCTTTACGATTCTTCTTTTCCTTCCGGTTCATCTTTTTCAGTACCCGTTTTGGAATTTCAGAATCATCATCCTCCATATCAAGGATTTCCGGTTCTTTTGGAAACATTCTGTAATAGTCTTCCTGCAGCTGCTTTTTCTCAAACTGTCTGATCTCTTCGCAGGCTTCATCATCATCCTCGCGGACTGTCTTTGCATAAATATCAAAAAATTCTTCTGCCTTTTTTTTGCCTGTCTGTATATCTTCAATATCCCTGCAAAAACGGCTGCTTTTAAATGTTGCGCAATAATCCGCTACCAGTCGTTCTGTCAGATCTTCTTTTTCAAGCAGAGTTGCTACAAGAAACAGTTCAAAACTCCATGTCTCATCCATTGCATCCGCATAATGCGGATAAAGCAGTTCAAATAATTCCTCACAGGAAGTTTCCCTTGCCTTATTCATTATATAATTAATGTTATTGATTTCCTGTGTATCTTTACCGGTCTGAAAAACATACTGCTGATAATACTCGTCTGCCAGACTGAAATATCCCATTTTCAAATATAATGAAATAATGGAAAACAGGATCCGCTTTGCATCGGGAGCCATCGAATGTGCTTTCACATACAACGCTCTGGCATCGTTCCATCTGCCTACGTTTTCATATACCTCGCCACATACCCGAAGGAATTGCGGGTTGAGAGATTTTTCCAGATCCTGCGAATCGAGTATTTCCACTGCAACGCTGTACTCATGTGCCGCAGCCAGCTCTTTAATCTTATTAACGCTGGTCATGCTCAGTCCTGAACCCACTTCAACCACCTCATATTATCAAGTTTGCCCGAAGAACGAACACTGATACGCACCGCATCGGATTCATTCCCATGCGGCGCACATCATTTTATTAGTTTATCACATAGCTAAGTTCTTGACAATCATTTAATGATCTTCAAATACTTTTTCTACTTTCTCAAGAACGGTTTCCTTCATGTTGCCACGCGTTTTCTCATACTGCAGACCGGATTCCATGATCTCCAGAAGCTCCAGTCTGTATTTTGCATCGATGTCTTTGATATAATCCATCAATACGTCCTTGATCTCGATAACATATTCTTTCTCGTTCATCTTCGCCAGCATTTCTTCATAATTGAAAGTGCTGGTGCTCTTCATTTCTTCCTGCTTACGTCCGCAGACAACGCACTCCTCAGCGCCGGCCTCATTGACGTAACCGCAGTTACAGGTCCAGATCATACCGTCTGTCCGGTACTTCTCAACAGCATCGATACCTCTCTTCGCTTTCAGCGCTTCCAGTCTGTGAACCGTCATGGAAACATTAACCGGCGTATCGTTGCATGCAAATACACCACGCGGCGTTACATATTTATTGATGATTACTTTTGCATCTTTTAATAACATAACATCATTCGGTGATAATTTTGACTGAACAAATTCGGATTCGATCAGGGAAACATTCCCTTTTCCAAATACAAAATCCATTCCCTTGATGACAAGTTTCTCATCATACAGGTTTGTCAGCTCCACGTCACCTCTGACTGCCAGAATATCATCCAGATTATAATTATAGAACCATACGGACATATTTACCTGGCTCTTTGTACCGTCCAGAATAACCTTTACCGGTCTTGGAACAAGCCTTGTATAATAATTGGTTACCACAAGTTCTTTATGTACGGAATCTGCTATAACCGGTTTCTTTCGAATCTTTACTGCGGTACCGGAAGCTACGACGCCAACAGAGCTTGATGCAAACAACGCATAATTGAGGCGGACGCCGATGATCGCATTTGCTCCCCTCTGCTTTGCAGCCTTTGTCAGATGTTTCAGTGCATCCTCATTGCAGCGTTCCAGATTTGCGGAATCCTGTTCAGATGCATCGGAAACATTTGCTGCAATACTCTGAATAAAATTGGAACCCAGTGCGTCCTGTCCGCTGACATAACCAAGGTATTCCTCAATATCATACCCTTCGAATGCAGCCCCCGTTGTAATCATAATGTCTGCCATAAGTAATCCTCCTGTTATTGTAATTATTGATACATATTTGATTAAAATATAGAATTATATATGCAATTATACCATGAATTTCTCATAAAGCCAATAGATATTGTACATAATATCAGAACTTTTTATAATGAAATTGTGCATATTTTATATTTTTCCATTTAGTATGCGAGCGGTGTTTTGTTCTGATATTTTAAAAACCGATATTCAATGCTGAAATAGGTTTCTTCCTCGCTGTCATCCACAATACACCAGTTTTTCATGTTATCCAGATTCGGAAAATACGTATCCGCCTGATATTTATAATCAATCTTTGTAATGTGGGCGATCCTGCAATACGGCAGCATCATTTCATAAATGCTCCCGCCCCCGATGATATAGATATCGTCGTCATTATACTTTTTTAATTCTTTCAGCAGTTCTTCTTTGGAGTGTACCACGATCCCGGAAGGAACCGTAAAATCCGGATTGCGGGATAAAATGATATTCGTCCGCCCCGCAAGCGGCAGTCCGTTCGGAAAGCCTGCCAGAGTTTTCCTTCCCAGCACTACAACTTTTCCCATGGTGACACTGCGGAAAAATTTGTGGTCATTCGGAATCCTTACCAGAAGTTTATCCTGATAACCGATCGCCCAATTATTATCTACAGCAGCGATTACATTCATTTTTTGTTCCCCTTTCTGTCCGGTTCCGGCAATGTTTTTTTATACTGCGATCGGAATATTTTCAATCTGCGGTCCTGTCTTATAATCCTCAATCTTAAAATCATCTAAGGTAAATGCATAGAAATCCTTCACGTCCGGATTCATCGTAAACTTCGGCGCCGGATAAGTCGGGCGGGCGATCAGTTCTTTTACGATCGGGATATGACGGTCATAGATATGCGCGTCGGCAATGACATGCACCAGTTCGCCCGGTTTAAAGCCCGTTACCTGCGCAAGCATATGAACAAGCGCCGCATACTGCACAACGTTCCAGTTATTGGCGGCCAGCACATCCTGAGAACGCTGATTTAAAATAGCATTCAGACGGTCGCCCGTCACATTGAAGGTCACGCTGTAAGCGCACGGATAAAGATTCATTTCATGCAGATCCTGATGAACGTAGATATTCGTCATGATCCGCCGGCTGTAAGGATTATTCTTCAAGTCATAAATAACCCTATCCACCTGATCCATCATTCCCTCTTTATATTCATGCTTGACCCCTAACTGATAACCGTAGGCTTTGCCGATCGAGCCGTCCGCATCCGCCCACGCATCCCAGATATGACTTTTCAGGTCATGAACATTGTTGGATTTTTTCTGCCAGATCCAAAGCAGTTCATCAATCGCGGATTTCACATAGGTCTTCCGAAGCGTGATCGCCGGAAACTCTTTGGAAAGATCATAACGGTTAATAACGCCGAACCGCTTCAGCGTATAGGCGTAAGTCCCGTCTTCCCATTTCGGGCGTACCTTCTCTCCCTCTGTACTGTATCCGTTTTCAATAATATCTTTGCACATATTGATAAACAACTGATCTGCGTAACTCATATTTTCTTTCCTTTCCCTGATCTCCTGCGTCCGAAGATCCGCTTTTTTT
This sequence comes from uncultured Lachnospiraceae bacterium, assembly GCA_947631605.1. Taxonomy (GTDB): domain Bacteria; phylum Bacillota; class Clostridia; order Lachnospirales; family Lachnospiraceae; genus CANRMC01. The sequence goes on along the minus strand of CANRMC010000002.1, from coordinate 18,585 downwards.
GTCCGAAACCTGTTTTGAATAAGGATAACCTTGCGTTTCACGGGACTTAACCCAAAAATGACAGATTCCGAACCCATTTTGATCTGCTTCCCGTTTTCTATGTTATTCTTAATCCGTCCGGTGATGATCTGCGCTACAAATCGTACCTCCCGTTTCATGGATGGAGGGCATCCTTAGTGCTTATCATACCATAAAAACTAAAATAAAAAAAGGAGATTTGTGCATGGGAATTTCAATTTTCTGGGGCGACTGTCTGCGGAGCGCAAGAATAAAAAAGAAACTGACACAGAAAGAAGTGGCGGCGGTTCTGGATATATCCAGACAGACTTACAGCAGCTACGAAACAGGCCGTTCCCAGCCGACGCCGGAGGTCCTCGCCATTTTGTCAAATATCTACGAGGAAAACTTATTTGACTACGCCCTGCAGAGCATGCCGGAGGAATATGTAGCCGAGCAGGAAAATTTCAAATATCATATTCCTTCCGAAGGCATGGAGCAACCGAAAAAGAACGTCTCAAAAATGGAAGCCATCCGGCGGAAGAAACAGGTGAAGTATCGGAAAACCGATGACTAAAAAGCAGAAAACACCTGCAAAACATAACTGCAAAAAAACAACTGCAAAAAGGCGAAAAGAAAAATGCGGCAAAAAACCGCATTTTCTTTTTATGTTTGTATTTTTAATGTATGTATTTTATTCCGTATGATCAAATCTCGGAAATATCCACCAATGACAGGTTATGCCTGTCAGCTGACTCCAGACTGGTAAGCAGCGCATGGGCGGTATCAAGGCTTGTCAGGCAGTAAACGCCTGTCTCGATCGCATGCCGCCTGATGATGAAACCGTCTTTGCTCCGTTCCACGCCCTGCGACGGGGTATCGATGATAAGATCGATCTCATGCGTCAGGATCAGATCCAGAAGATTTTGGGACGGTTCCTCCACCTTATTGATCTTTTTTGCCGGAACGCCGTTTTCATTGAGTACCCGGCAGGTGCTTCTGGTGGCATAGATCTCATATCCCAGAGCCGCAAACCGTCTTCCGATCTCGACAGCCTCCAGTTTATCCGAGTCCTTTACGGTAAGGATCATCTTCTTATGCTTCGGAAGCTGGACGCCCGCGCCTAAGAACGCCTTATATAACGCCTCGTTGTAATCCTTGGAAATACCCAGGCATTCTCCGGTAGACTTCATTTCCGGTCCCAGACTGATCTCTGCGCCACGCAGTTTCTCAAAGGAGAATACCGGCATCTTTATGGCATAATATTCTGATTCCGGCTGCAGTCCCGGCGTATATCCCATATCTTTTAATTTTTCTCCGATAATGACGCGCGAAGCAAGGTCTACGATTGGAATACCGGTCACTTTGCTGATATAAGGAACCGTCCGGCTGGATCTCGGATTTACCTCGATCACATAAACTTCTTCGTTATATACAATGAACTGAATATTGATAAGACCGATCACGTGCAGGTTCATCGCAAGTTTTTTTGTATAGTCTTCGATGACACGCTTGATCTTTTTTGACAGGCTCTGGGCAGGATATACGGAAATGCTGTCGCCGGAATGAATGCCGGCGCGCTCTACGTGCTCCATGATGCCCGGAATGATGATGTCTTCTCCGTCGCAGACGGCGTCTACCTCGATCTCCTTTCCCATCAGATACTTATCCACAAGGATCGGATGCTCCTGCACATGGCGGTTGATCACATCCATAAATTCTATAATATCTTTATCGGAAATGGCAATCTGCATTCCCTGCCCGCCTAAGACATAGGACGGTCTTACCAGCACCGGATATCCCAGTTCGTTCGCCGCCTCCAGGGCTTCTTCTCTGGAAAATACCGTCTTACCGGCAGGCCGCGGGATACAGCATTTCTCCAGGATCTCATCAAAGAGCTCCCTGTCTTCCGCCGCGTCTACATTTTCCGCACTGGTGCCTAAGATCGGAACGCCCATTTTTAAGAGCGCCTCGGTCAGTTTGATCGCTGTCTGTCCGCCGAACTGAACCACAGCGCCGTCCGGTTTTTCCAGATTTACGATCGACTCCACATCCTCCGCCGTCAGCGGTTCAAAATACAGTTTGTCGGCAATATCAAAATCCGTACTGACAGTCTCCGGATTGTTGTTTACGATGATCGTTTCATAACCGTGTGCCTTGAGCGCCCATGTACTGTGTACGGAGCAGTAATCAAACTCGATTCCCTGTCCGATCCGGATCGGGCCGGAACCCAGTACCATGATCTTCTTTTTGGAATTATCCGGTTCTACCTCTGATTCCCCGTCATAGCATGAATAGTAATACGGTGTGGAGGCCTCAAATTCCGCCGCGCAGGTATCAACCATTTTGTAGACGGCATGGATCCCATAGCCGTACCGGAGTTCTTTTATCTCCTGCTCGCTTTTTCCGGTCAGGCCTCCGATAACAGAGTCCGGAAATTCCAGCCGCTTTGCTTCAAAGAGAATCTCCTTCGTCAGTTCTTTTGCTTCCCGCAGGATCTGTTCTTCTTTCACGATATTTGCCAGTTTATCCAAAAACCACAGATCGATCTTTGTAATGTCATGGATGACGGACAGCGGCACTTCTCTTCGGATTGCTTCCGCAATGACAAAGATTCTCCGGTCGTCGACACGGTACAGTTCTTTCTTTATAACCTCATCTTCCTGCTGCGAAAGATTTTCATAGATCAGACTGTCCACATGCTGTTCCAGCGACCGCAGGGCTTTCATCAGCGCGCCCTCAAAATTCGTGCAGATGCTCATAACCTCACCGGTCGCCTTCATCTGGGTGGTAAGTTTCCGGCTTGCCTTAATGAATTTATCAAAAGGAAGACGCGGGATCTTTACAACTACATAATCAAGCGCCGGTTCAAAGCTTGCATAGGTTTTCTTTGTGATCGCATTTTTGATCTCATCCAGATTGTAGCCCAAGGCAATCTTTGCCGCCACCTTGGCGATCGGATAACCGGTTGCTTTGGACGCCAGTGCGGAAGAACGGCTTACACGTGGGTTTACCTCGATCACGCAATACTCAAACGTGGACGGATGCAGGGCGAACTGCACATTACAGCCTCCCCGTATATCCAGTTCGGAAATGATATTCAGAGCCGCGCTTCGGAGCATCTGATGTTCCTTATCCGCTAAAGTCTGAGACGGCGCCACAACGATCGAGTCGCCGGTATGTACGCCTACAGGATCCATATTTTCCATGTTGCAGACGGTAATACAAGTGCCGTTTGCGTCCCGCATAACTTCGTATTCGATTTCTTTCCAGCCTGCAATGCAGCGTTCCACCAGAACCTGTCCTACGCGGCTGAGCCTGAGACCGTTCATCAGTATTTCAACAAATTCATCTTCATTATTTGCGATCCCGCCGCCGGAACCTCCCAGCGTATACGCAGGACGAAGTACCACCGGATATCCGATCTTCTGTACGAACGCCAATCCGTCTTTGATATTGGTTACAACCTCAGACGGCGCGCACGGTTCATTGATCTTTTCCATGGTCTTCTTAAATTCCAGACGGTCCTCCGCTTTTTTTATGGTCTTTGCAGAAGTACCGATAAGCCTTACATTATGCTTCTGCAGGAAACCGGTTTCTTCCAGTTCCATAGCGATATTCAGAGCCGCCTGACCTCCAAGTGTCGGAAGCACACTGTCCGGCTTTTCTTTCTCAATGACCGCCCGTACTACATCCGGCGTCAGAGGTTCAATATATACCTTATCGGCAATGTCTTTATCCGTCATGATGGTCGCCGGATTGGAATTGATAAGTACAACGCAGATTCCCTCTTCTTTCAAAGAACGGCATGCCTGCGTACCCGCATAGTCAAACTCTGCTGCCTGACCGATCACGATCGGACCGGAACCGATCACAACTACTTTTTTGATATTCGGATTCTTTGGCATTACTTTGACACCTCCATCATATTCATAAACTGGTCAAACAGATAATCGGTATCCAGAGGTCCCGCACAGGCTTCCGGATGGAACTGGACGGTCTGCACATTTTTTCCCAGATAATGCAGTCCCTCTACCGTTCCGTCATTCACATTGACAAAACTTACTTCCGCAATATCTCTGTCTACCGTATCTTCCTTTACCACATATCCGTGATTCTGGGTGGAAATGTAGCATTTTCCGGTTTTCAGATCCCGTACCGGATGATTTGCGCCCCGGTGTCCGTATTTCATTTTCACGGTATCTGCGCCGCTTGCAAGCGCGAGAAGCTGATGTCCAAGGCAGATCGCAAAAATCGGAATATCCGTGGCAAAGAGTTTCCGGATCTCGGCGATCGTCTTTACGTTATCCTTTGGATCACCCGGTCCATTGGTTAACATAATACCGTCCGGTTCATCAGCCAGAATTTCTTCTGCATCCGTCTCCGCCGGATAAACCGTCACCTGACAGCCTCTTTCCTGCAGGCTCTTTACGATATGCTTTTTCACGCCAAGATCGATAACCGCAACTTTATATCCATCTCCCGGATAAACGGTCTTCTCCTTGCTTGTTACATCCAAGACCACATGTCCCATCTGCCATGCCCGGATCCTGGAGAGGCATTCTTCCAGATCATAATTTTCATTTGTGGTGATCATTCCCCGCATCGTTCCTTTTTCCCGAAGGATCTTGGTAAGGGCGCGGGTATCGATCCGCTCGATTCCGGTAATATCATTATCTGTAAGGAACTTCCCGATACTTTCCACACTTCTGAAATTACTTGGCGTCTTTGCGATCTCTCTCACAATAAATCCCATATTCCAAGGGCGGTCCGCCTCCATATCTTCGAAACAGATCCCATAGTTTCCAATCAGCGGATAAGTCATACATACGGACTGCCCTGCATAAGACGGATCGGTCAGTACTTCCAGATAGCCTGTCATAGAAGTATTAAATACGATCTCGCTGATGATTTCTTTTGCAGAACCTACGCTTTTTCCTTCAAACACGTGTCCGTCTTCCAGAATCAGAAATGCTTTCATAACGTTCGTTTCCTTTCTTTCATCCCTATTTTTGCTCAAAAAAAAAGAGTAATACAGAAAGAATCGGCGCCTTTGCCGCTCCCTGATTTTTCTCTTTTTCTTCAAACTTACAAAATAGTATCACAATTGTGACGATTTTTCAAGGGGTGATTCGGGGGAAGATGCAAAAAAAATGAGGCACCCCCCACCATATAGCGGAGGACGCCTCGAGGGTTATTATAGCATGGGGGATTTTGAATGTCAATCATTTTACGGGGGATTATAAAAACGCGCGGAGGATTATAAAAACGCGCGGATAAGTGCTATGCAGGGACCGCTTGCATATACTAACGCATGGATGGCTATGGAAAACGCGCGGATTAGTGCTATGCAGGGACCGCTTGCGCTTAGATTCGCGCGGGGGATTGTAAAAACGCGCGGATAAGTGCTATGCAGGGACCGCTTGCGCTTAGATTCGCACGCAGCGGTTCTAAGCTCACACTGCGCTGCGCTTGCGTTCGCTAAGAACCGGCGGCTCATATGTCCCTGCATAGCACTTATCCGGCGTTTTTCATCCACTCGAGGAACCACCGTTCACTTGTTCCGGGATAGAACTTGTCCGGTGTTTTGCAGCCGCTTGAAGAACTGCTGTCCATTCGTTCCGGGATAGGATTAGTCAGACATTTTGTATCCACTCAAAGAACCACTGTTCACTTGTCCCGTCATGGAACTTGTCTGGCGTTTTGCAACCGTTTGAAGATCTGTTGTTCACTTGTTCCGGGATAGAACTTGTTCAGGATAAAAAAATAGACCTCGCGAAAACACGAGGTCTGTTTTTCTATTTTATAGATTGCGGATTTCGCTATGGATCTGCTGCAGGGATTTGATTTCTCCGGAACCGTTTGTTTTTACGTAGTGGATTCCTTCTGCGGTTGCTTTTGCTGCGGCTATGGTTGTCATATAAGGAACTTTCGCCTTGATTGCCGCCTGCCTCAGATAGCTGTCGTCCTGAATATCATCTGCATCTTTCGGAGAATTGACTACAAGCTGGATATCTCCGTTTGTGATCAGGTCGTAGATATTCGGGCGTCCTTCTTTCATTTTCTTTACTTTCTCGGCTTTTATGTTTTCCGATGTCAGAAGATTGTAGGTTCCACCGGTTGCAACGATCTTGAAGCCGTCGTTTGCAAATATCTTCGCCACATCGATCACTTCATCTTTATCTCTGTCATTTACGGAAATCAGTACGGTTCCCTCAAGTGGAAGCCTTGACTGTACTGCCTCCTGCGCTTTATAGAATGCTTCGCCATAGGAAGTGGACAGTCCCAGCACTTCTCCTGTGGAACGCATTTCCGGTCCAAGTACCGGATCTACCTCTGGGAACATATTAAACGGAAATGCTGCTTCTTTCACGCCATAGTTCGGAATTTCCTGCTCTTTCAGATTTGGAACCGGCGATGGTTTTCCCGTGATCTCTGATGTAATGATCTCGGTTGCCAGCGGCACCATGCGGATATTGCAGACCTTGGATACCAAAGGTACGGTACGGGAAGCTCTCGGATTTGCTTCCAGCACATATACCTTCCCTTTCTCAATGGCATACTGCATATTCATAAGTCCTCTGACATGCATTTCTTCTGCGATCTTCTTGGTATATTCTTTAATGGTTTCTATATTTTCCGGTGAAATATGCACTGACGGTATAATGCAGGCGGAATCTCCGGAATGTACGCCGGCAAGCTCAATATGCTCCATAACGGCAGGAACAAAGGCATTGGTTCCGTCGCTGATAGCGTCTGCTTCACATTCTGTTGCATGGTTCAGGAAACGGTCGATCAGGATCGGCCGGTCCGGCGTAACGCCGACAGCAGCATTCATATATTCCGTCATATTTGCATCGTTATATACAACTTCCATGCCTCTGCCGCCCAATACATAAGACGGACGAACCATGACCGGATAACCGATCTCATGGGCGATGGCGATCGCTTCCTCAACGGTGGTTGCCATTCCTGATTCCGGCATTGGAATCCCCAGCTTGTCCATCATAGCACGGAACTGATCGCGGTCTTCCGCAAGGTCAATCACAGAAGGAGATGTTCCTAAGATACGGACGCCGTTCTTCTCCAGATCCGCAGCAAGGTTCAGCGGCGTCTGTCCGCCAAACTGGGCGATAACGCCCACCGGCTTTTCTTTCTTGTAAATAGAAAGCACGTCTTCCAGAGTCAGCGGTTCAAAATAAAGTTTATCGGATGTATCATAATCCGTAGATACCGTTTCAGGATTACAGTTTACGATGATCGTTTCAAATCCGAGTTTCTTTAAGGAATTTGCCGCATGCACACAGCAATAGTCAAATTCGATACCCTGACCGATACGGTTCGGGCCGCCGCCTAAGATCATGATCTTCGGACGTTCTGTATTGATCGTACTCTTATCTTCCGCATTGTAGGTGGAATAATAATATGCACTGTCCTGCGTGCCGCTGACATGTACGCCTTCCCATGCTTCCTCGACGCCAAGCTCGATTCTTTTGTTCCGGATATCATCCTCCGGCACTTCCAAAATCTGGCTCAGATATTTATCGGAAAAGCCGTCTTTCTTTGCTGCGATCAGCAGAGCATCTTCCGGTACGGAGCCTTTTTTATTAAGCAGAGCCTCTTCCTCATCCACCAGTTCTTTCATCTGTTCGATGAAGTATTTCTTTACTCTGGTAATACTATGAATCTCATCAACGGTCGCTCCCTTACGGAGTGCTTCGTAAATGATGAAATACCGCTCGCTGGATGGCGTGATCAGAAGTTTCAGCAACTCTTCCTTCGTTTTCGCTTCAAACTTTCCGGTATGTCCCAGTCCGTAACGTCCGTTTTCCAGACTGCGGATCGCTTTCTGGAACGCTTCTTTGAAATTCTTACCGATACTCATGACTTCGCCTACGGCACGCATCTGAGTACCCAGCTTATCTTCTACGCCTTTAAATTTCTCAAATGCCCATCTGGCAAATTTAATTACTACATAATCTCCATCCGGCACATATTTATCCAGCGTTCCATATTTTCCGCAAGGAATCTCCTTCAGGGTAAGTCCGGTTGCCAGCATAGCGGAAACCAGAGCGATCGGGAAACCGGTCGCCTTGGAAGCAAGTGCGGAAGAACGGGAAGTTCTCGGATTGATCTCAATGACAACGATCCGGTCAGATACCGGGTCATGCGCGAACTGGACATTTGTACCGCCGATCACCTGAACCGATTCTACGATCTTATAAGCCTGCTCCTGCAAGCGTTTCTGACATTCTTCCGAAATGGTGAGCATCGGAGCCGCACAGAAAGAATCACCGGTATGCACGCCCATCGGATCGATATTTTCAATAAAGCATACGGTAATGATATTGTTTTCCGAATCACGGACAACCTCTAATTCCAGTTCTTCCCAGCCAAGGACGGATTCTTCTACCAGAACCTGTCCGACGAGGCTTGCCTGAAGACCTCTGGCGCATACGGTTTTCAATTCTTCCCGATTGTAGACCAAGCCGCCGCCTGCACCGCCCATGGTATAGGCAGGACGGAGTACAACCGGATAGTTCAGCCGGTCGGCAATGGCAAGCGCTTCTTCCACACTGTAGGCAACTTCACTTCTTGCCATTTCAATCCCCAGCTTATTCATGGTATTCTTAAATTCAATCCGGTCTTCGCCACGTTCAATAGCATCTACCTGAACGCCGATTACCTTCACGTTATACTTATCCAGAACCCCATTCTTATATAATTCGGCACAAAGATTTAAGCCCGACTGTCCTCCCAGATTCGGAAGCAGAGCATCCGGACGCTCTTTTGCGATGATCTGTTCCAAACGTTCCACGTTTAACGGTTCAATGTATGTTACATCAGCGGTCTCCGTATCTGTCATGATCGTTGCCGGATTGGAATTTACAAGCACGATCTCATATCCCAGTTTACGAAGCGCCTTACATGCCTGTGTACCGGAATAGTCAAATTCACAAGCCTGCCCTATCACGATCGGACCGGAACCGATAATCAAAACTTTGTTAATATCAGTCCTTTTTGGCATTTTTATATCCTCCTTCGTTCTCTTATGAAAATCCCGGTTCGGACTTTCACACTTATCTGTCATTCTATTATATAACCTAAAAAATTACAATATGTATTTTTCAAAAATCAGCGCAGTCCACGCTGATACTGCCTTCCATTCTGGTCGATATAAGTATCTCCGGAATAAATCATTTCCGAAACCGGAAGAAAGCGGTATCCTTTCTCTTCCAGCCGGGTTAAAAGCTCATCCAGAGCAGAAGCCGTATACTTCGTTCCGGTATGCAGAAGAATAATAGAACCATTTCCCAGATTCTTATGTTCCGCAACCGTCCGTATAAGACTGTCCCGTCCATATTCTTTCCAGTCCAGACTATCCACGTCCCATTGAATGATCTGGTATCCTTCCCCGATCGCTGTCAGCACCACGTCTTCATTATAATCGCCGTAAGGCGCCCGCATTAACGTCATGTCATATCCGCAGATACTCTTTACCACCTCGTTACAGCCCCGCATTTCCTCCAGCATTTCATCATGGGAAAGCTGCGTCATATGTTTATGATTGTTTCCGTGATTTCCCAGATCATGGCCGGAACCCTGAATCTTTTTTATGGCTTCCGGATAACGGAGCGCCCAGTCTCCTGTCACGAAAAATGTTGCCCTGCAGCTATGCGCCTCCAATATGGAAAGTATCTGATCCAGATCCTCGTCACCCCATGCTGCGTCAAAAGTAATGCTTACCACCGGTTCCTCCGTTTCCACAGAATAAATCGGCAGGGAATAGGATTTATTTTCCGAAAAAACATCAATGATCTCATTTTTTTCTTCCCGGTAACAGAGAAAGACGGTAAAAACAATCAGCATGATGATCAGAAATTTTAAACCGATCTCTTGAAATTTCGCCATGGCTTACTCCGGCATTCTTTGTTTCATTATATGTGCCGACGTCCGAAATATACCAGAAGAAAGACAAAGGAAACGGAGCATTCTCCGAAGAAAATGCTCCGTATTTCTCATTCGTCTTTTGCCAAAATTTCCGTTGCGCTGGTAATCGTATCATTTCTTCCCAGCCATTGACTGAAACCGGAAACCACATGTTCCCATTCCAGTTCCAGATTTCGCCAGCTTGCTTCCGCAATATCCATATCCTGATTCTTTGCCATATTCACATGGTCGTCAAACATATCCGCCAGATAAAGCGCGCCCAGTTTCTTTGAAAGGTTCCGCTTTTCCCGTACTTTATCCATGTACTCTCTTGCATTTCCTGCATAAAGGCTGTCCATAATGCTTCCGCTTTCTTCTTCATAATTCTCACAGAATGCGGCTGCCTCCTCCCGAAACTGCTTTACGTTTCCGCCGTAATTCATAAGCGCCGCCGAAAGCTGGATACCGGATTCCTGAAGCTTCTTCTCATGTCCCGCCATCATATGGATTTCCTGAAGGAGCGCGTCATCCGCGATCACCTTTTCCTTTGGCAGGCTGTCCGCCAGTGCCTGACAGAAGAGATACTCACCGACCGGCTTCCGCAGAACGCCGGAGAAGCCTTCCCTCTCAAAAAATACAGCCGGTTCATCAGAGTCCCTGTTCACAACGGCAAATACTTTCACGTCTTCCGAAAGTTTCATTTCCTGCTTTTTCATATTCCGGAATGTCTGCACGCCGTCCATACGGGACATATCCCTTGCGATAAATATAATATCAAAAGAATGATTCTTTACGGTATCCAGACATTGGATCCCATTGTCCGCAGTTACCACTTCCGCTCCAACCGCCTCTGCCAGCTGCGTCAGATGATAGATATCCTTCTTATCATCATCTACCAATAGCAGTTTCACGCCCGATGCAACTTTGAACGGACGCGGTTCGCTGCTTCCGGCAGCGGCTTCTTCCGCACCCGCTTTCCGGTTCTGAAGTTCTTCCTGCTTCCGGTACTCTTCCGGATCCATAAATGCCCGTCCGGTAAAAGTGGTATCCGGTTGATTTTTCTCCTGCACTTTTTTGTAGATAAAATATCCCGCTACAGCCAGGACTACGATCACGATAAAAATCAAAATAATCTTCCCCCAATTCAAATTTTACGTCTATTATGAGTGTAAGACGATCTTTCTGAAATTCTTTTTTCCACGTTTCAAAATAAATTCATCTTCAAACGCAGACGGTTCATAAGCGGCATAGATATCCGTCACTTTTTCTCCGTTTACAGTTGCGCCGCCCTGCTCAATGGTTCTTCTGCCTTCGCTTCTTGTCTGTACAAGGCCGGAAAGAACAAGCAGGGAAATAATATCGATCTTTCCGTCTTTGAACTGCTCGTCACTAATCTCGGTCGTCGGCATTTCCGCCGCATTTCCGGAGGAGAAAAGCGCCCTTGCACTCTCCTGTGCCTTCTTTGCTTCCTCCTCGCCATGAACCAGATTGGTAAGTTCATATGCAAGGATTTCCTTTGCCTGATTTAACTGGCTGCCTTCCCATGATTCCATCTTCTGAATCTCTTCCAGAGGAAGGAATGTAAGCATTTTGATACATTTCAGAACATCTGCATCCGCCACGTTTCTCCAATACTGATAGAACTCAAACGGCGAAGTCTTGTTCGGATCCAGCCATACCGCGCCTTTCTGGGTTTTACCCATCTTCTTTCCTTCAGAATTTAGAAGCAGCGTAATCGTCATGGCATACGCGTCTTTTCCCAGTTTCCGCCGGATCAGTTCCGTTCCGCCCAGCATATTCGACCACTGGTCGTCGCCGCCGAACTGCATATTGCAGCCGTATTTCTGATACAGCTCATAGAAATCATAACTCTGCATAATCATATAGTTAAATTCGAGGAAACTCAGTCCGCGTTCCATTCTCTGCTTATAGCACTCGGCAGTCAGCATCCGGTTTACGGAGAAATGCGGTCCCACTTCCCGCAGAAGGTCAATGTAATTCAGATCCATCAGCCAGTCCGCATTATTTACGAGAAGCGCCTTCCCGTCTGAAAAATCAATAAACCGGCTCATCTGCTTCTTGAAACAGTCGCAGTTATGCTGAATCTGTTCCACCGTCATCATCTGCCGCATATCGGTTCTGCCGGAAGGATCTCCGATCATTCCCGTACCGCCGCCAACCAGGGCGATCGGCTTGTTGCCCGCCATCTGCAAACGCTTCATCAGGCACAGCGCCATAAAATGCCCGACATGCAGACTGTCTGCCGTCGGATCAAAGCCGATATAAAATGTGGCATTTCCCGTATTAATCAGTTCTCTGATCTCTTTTTCATCCGTTGTCTGTGCGATCAGTCCTCTCGCAACCAGCTCGTCAAATAATTCCATAATTCTCTCCTTCGCATCTTAGCTATTCCTCGTCATATTATATCATCATTCCTGTCCTTTTTGAAGAGGAACGATGAATTTTTCTATTTCTTTACTTCGTGCCGCTCCAACCCCGGCCGCAAGCATTACAAAATAAAGGGGCGTGGTGATCGGCTGGTTCAGATTCACAATACTCTGGGCGACGTAGGCTGCGCACCCGCACAGGCAGGCGATGACAAACGGATCCTTTTGGGCCCGCTTCCACATATACCGGAAAGCGGTTATCAGTAACCCCAGATAGGAAATCAGACCAAAAAGCCCTGTCGTTACAAGATATTGTAAAAATTCATTGTGGCAGTTATCATACAAGCGGTTTGTCACCGCGATCATTTCATCATAATAATATTCTTTCATCAAATGGGAAATGGTTTCATTTCCGTAACCGAACAATTTATTCCGAAGCGGAGCGTCCTGAAAGAGCGAAAATCCCCGCTTCCAGATATAGCCGCGATAAGTCCCCCATTTATCGTTAAAGACAAACAGTTCATTTTGGGAATGAACGCCGATTCCGATCCCTACCCCTGCGATTGCTATTAACATGAGTGTAATGATAAGCAGAAAGCGGCGAGACTGAAAGCTCTGATACAACTGCGGCTTCTTTTTCCGAAGAACAATCAGGATCAGGGAAACAACAGCCAAAAAAACGGTCAAAGCAGCCATATAACGCTTATCCTCAACGACTGCGGCAAATCCGTTCAGGTGCTTCGTACTGCCATGCAGACATTCATTTAAAACAGCCATTATGCAAAGCCCGCAGGACATAAGAAAGAGCGCCGCCGCATACCGTCCGATATGTTTATTGAGAACGGAAAGATAAAAGAGAAGAAGAACCGCTGCAAAAATACCCAGATATACGTTATCGCTTTTTGCGGTTATGATCGACATCGCGCCCGCTACTGTCCCGATTCCGGCTGTTATTCTTGCAGACAGCCTGTCCGAGAAAATAAAAACCGCCAGAAATACCGGAAGGGCAAGACAGATATAAGACGCAAAGGTATTGATATTGCCAAAGGTAGATATAAACATTTCCTTTTGTTTTTCCGCAACTCCAAGACGAAGTTTCAGAAAATCCCAACCAAAATGCTGGGTGATCGACAGAAAAAACGCCATGATCGCACTGACAAATACCACATAAAAAATCCATGGTTTCAAACGACACTCCCGTGCCAGAAAGAAAAACATACATACGATCACAAGCACCATAGCGAGTCCGAACCTCCGGCCGTCTTCGCCCGTCCATGCCTTTCCTTTATCTTCCGCCATAAACCATGCCATAATATTGGCCAGAAGAAAAAGCGCCATCCAGAATACCGGCCGGAAGAAAATAACCGTCGGTTCTTTCCATATCTGATCCTGACTGCCATAATAACGGATAAGGAGAATCTCAATCCCATATGCCAGCAAAATAAACATCAGATAGATCAGCGTTGATACGAGAAAAAAATGCGCCTTCGTTGCCGTGATATTAAAATACCGGTTCTTCACATCAATAAAAAGCGGATAAAGACCGAATATCACAAATAAATACAAAAGATTTACGAAATCCGCCGGTCTTTCTTCCCGATATGGAGAAAAGGAACTTTTTTTATTTTTTCCTTTCGTCATGGCGCCCATTTATTTTTCTCCTCATTTTCATAATACATTCTCTCAGGGTATATTATCTTCAGGCTATATCATCCTCAGGGCATATCATCCTCAGCTTATATCATCTTCAGGGCATATTATATCACGATTTTTCGCATTTTCCATATAATGGAACAAAAAATTATTTCCATAATTATACCGCAAAAAATAATTGACAAAGAAGTGCGTACATGATAATATATAACTCGCGTCAAGTATGACGTGCCTCGCGTCAGGTATGACGCACGCGAAAGCGGGAGTGCTGGAATTGGCAGACAGGCTAGACTAAGGATCTAGTGATGGCAACGTCGTGTGGGTTCAAGTCCCATCTCCCGCATTTCATTTAAAAAGCTGAAACCCTTGATTTTCCTTGGGTTTCAGCTTTTTTTCTTTCCATGAACGAAACAACTTTTTGGTTACTTTTGGTTACACTTCAAGGTCAAGTCCTGCCGAGCGCAGCATGTCCACTCGTTTCAGGCTTAATTTTCCAGCTTGGTACGCCATGAGCACTCTTGAATACCAGTACCCGATCGCAGCGCCCTGATATTCTGTTTCGGCGGCGGGAAGCCTGTGATATTCCGAATAATACTGTTTGAACGCTTTGAAGCATTTCAGCCAGTTTCTGCTTATGTACTCGTTTTTATCGATTGCAAGCGGAACTCCTTCCCTCCGGAACCGTTCCGCCACTTCTTCGTCCAATTCGCCTTTTTCATATTTCCGAACAAGTTTATGATACCACTGTCCGACTGCTTTCCCATCTATTTTCCGCTTACATTCCGGTATCCTTCCATTCTCCTGATAAAACCGGCAGACCAGCTCAAAATAACTATCCCAGAGGTCGGACTTCCGATCCCAGACAAAATGAATATCCTCTAAAAGCTGTATCTGTTCTCTGCTCAATTCTCCGCTTCTGTATTTACTCCGCACCCAGTTCATCCAAGAAACAAGCTGCTTGGTTTCCTCATCCTTCGTCCTGTCTCCCTTCGTCGGAAATCTTCCCTGCTTCTCAAAATAGCTTTTTAACTGTTCATACTTTTTCATCCATTTATCATCTGCCGATTCAAAATGGAATGTAATGCCGATTTCTGCCAGTAATTCTTTCTGCCGTTCCGACAGGTTCCCATCCCTCCAACTATTTCTCTGTGTGATCCTCCAGATATAGAGATCATGGATAGACGGATCTTTTTCAACGGCTTTCTTTGTTGGCAGCGTCCCGTGTACTTCCACATACTGCTTCATGCGGTCATAATAACCAAACCATTTTTCTTCTCTCTGTCTCCATGGAAAACCAATCTCGTCTAATTTCTGTTTCCGTTCCGGCAGCAGAGACCCGTTCTTTTTCTGGACACGCTGAGCGGAACACCATTTTCCGATACGAAATCCTTCAAAGACTATATCATGCGCCGGAAAGCAGCCGTTTTCAGCAACATATTGACGCAGGATCTCAAATGTAAACTCCCACGAATTTTCAAACGTATCATGCAGTTCATTGAGAATATCCCGAATGTCGCGAATATAATCATAGATCTCAAATTCAATATCCACATCACCGGAAGAACCGTTCTGTCTGCCCGCAAGCATGATCTGCTCGTACTGTTTCGCCGCATCACCGGTCTCAAAATTATTGACAATATCAAAAATAACCGGATTCTGAAGCGAACATGACAGCGCCCTGCCCAACTGCTGATAAAAAACATTCGCCGACTGCGTCGGACGGAGCATAATCACTCCGTCAATCGTTTCGATATGAATACCCTCGTTCAGCATATCAATGCAAAAAAGCAGCTTTAACGCCGTTTCATCTGAATCATTGCAAAAGCTGTCAAACTCCGTTTCTGAATTGTAATTTGAATTGTAAACGGAATATTTATGCAAATTCCGGTTCACATCCGAAAACCAGACATCGCAGACATCATAAATACTGTTCAGCTTTTCCACATCAGGACAAAATACAATATATTTGCCGGATTTATTTTTCATATGACGATGAAATATCGTCTCCAGACCACAGTCCAGAGAAGAGATCATCCTTTTTGCTTTTTGGATTTTTCCTGCAAGAAAATGCATTAATCTGGGATTGTTCGTCTCCTCCGCCTTTTTTTCTAATGCGGCGATTTCACCCTGAAAATTAAAGATTGTCGTAACATAAACCGGAAGCGGGAGGATTTTCATCCCGATTGCTTCCGCAAGAGACATATTTACGGCATAATTGGACTGGAATAATTCCTCCGCCATATCACGCATGGAATCCAGATAACGGATCGGCGTCGCAGACGTGCCAAGCACCTTACAGGTATGACATTCTAAAAACCGTATAATTCCAGCGTTCCAAGTAACCGCACCAAGCCTGTGAAATTCATCTGTAATCAGATAGTCACAGGGGATATCCTCCGGATTCTCCCATTCATACAGGGACGTGTAGGTCATAAAGGTGCAATTATCCAAATTGACATTACTTGTTATTGCATGATTTTTAATCTGTCCGAATACATAACTATTCGGAGCAGTAATCAGGAACTTCCTGCCGGGGTTATCCTCGATCAGTTTCAGGATCAAAAAACTCTTACCCGTACCTGTCGGCTGGACGGCGCATACCCTGTCGCTTTCAGCAAACATGGAGACAATTTTCCGGTATGTTTTTTCATTATGCTTATGTAACGTAACCATGCTGTACCATCCCTTACATTATTCCTGTGTCCGGCTGCATCGCACAGTTACACGAGCCTTTCCGCCAAGCGTACAGGTAAAAAGACTCAATTCCCATTCAGAAGCAACCATTTCATGGACGCCAAAAGGTCCTAGCGTTTCCACTTTTTCAACCTTATAATGGAATTCCCGTCCTAACGCATCCACAAAAATCACTTCGTCTCCCGGCTGCAGGTGTCTGATCGGTCCAAAATGGCTGGTATAATTATGGGCGCAAACTACCATGTCACCCCGATACGCCGAACCTGAATATCGGCAGGGTGATATTTTCATCTGTGTATAATCCCAATCATCCGCAACCGGCAGTTCAAGCCCTAACGCCGGTATCAGAATCGTACCAATATACGCTGTTCCATCAACTAAAATAGTTGGCATAGGCGTATCCGGATCGATTGTGTTTTCTTCATCAATTTCTCCGCTTATACCTGTCGGAAGGTCAGAATCAGCTGCGGACGTCATATTTTTATTCCGTTCTTCAACCAGACTCTGAAGGACTTTCGACGAAGCGGAAGCCGCTACAGAATCCTCGTGAAGATTGTATATCGTCAGACATGCTGCCGCGACCATCAGGAGGCCGCCTACAAGCATCAGAATAATTCCTTTATTCTTTTTCATTGTCATCACTCAGCCGTTTCGATACAAAACCGATCAGGAACAAGAGCAGACCTGATATAAATAAAATACAAACCGGATACCATAACTGTCCTGTCTGAGGCAGCTTATCCGTTTTACTGCCGGTAATAGTGGTCGTCGGAGGCGGCGTTATTGTCGTCGTTGACGGTTCCGTTGTTGTTGACGGCTCCGTTGTTGTAATGTCTGTCGTTTCCGTCGTCTCGGAGGAAGTCGTCCAATGATTTGTAACGGTAAATATATTTTCGTCTAAGGCAACCATAACCGTGTAGCCCGTTGGGATATCCTTTTCCACGACATTCCATTTATGATCGGCGGAGAGATCATCCCATTTATGCGTCCAGTCATTGGATGAGGAAAGCGTCACCTCGTCATATACCTCGCTGTCTTGAAGCAGCTGCACCGTAACCGAATCCGGACGGGCAGTGCTTTCATCATTTTCCCATACCTTTTTTACCGTATAAGATACTTTCTGGATATCTGAAAGCATTGTATACTTAACGTTTACGTCTATACTCTCATCAGAGAGTTCTGTAATACGGAGCAGCGCCGGTTTCGGAATGTATATTGTATTTCCGATCTTTCCGGAGGAACCAGTCACCAGATAGATTCCGGATGTCAGATTGCTGAAATCCGCGTGTCCTAACGCATCCGATTTTTTTTCGGCAATCGGCTCACCCGTTCCGCCTGCGGCATAAGAAGCCAGCGTAGAGGCAAGTGAAGAAAGATTTTCACTGTCCGTCAGGTCGCCGACCTCCACCTGTAAATCCGCAAAATCCCCATACAGGGTACCGTCTGTTGACATAACTTGGTACAATTTGAAGTTGGCGCCTTCGACTGGTCCTGCATCGGTAATAAATTTGATTTTAAGAGAATGCGCCTGACTTTTCGCAAACGATACAACGCTGCTGCATAGTAAACAAATGATTGAAAATATAACTATCAGGCTTTTACTGAAATGATGTTTCATCAAAATATCACCTCTTTTTTCGAGTATGCCGCGAAGCAATAATCACAGTGAGAATTAAAACAGGAATTTCAAAAACTATCAAAATCTGATACATCGGAATGTACCCTGCACCGGACTGAAGGGCAAGATACTCCTCAGTTTTCGCTTCGTCCATAAGCTCACCATGTATCAACAGCCTATGGGTATTTATTCCATAAGGCGTACAAGTGACAAGCGTGCAATAATTCTTACCGTTTTCAATACGGAGATCATTTACCTCTGCCGGCAAAACCGTCTCTATACTCTGCACTTGATATACATATGTCT
>CANRMC010000001.1 GCA_947631605.1 uncultured Lachnospiraceae bacterium | reverse complement strand
TAGGCACATAAGCGCCATGTCGCTACCTGCTGCCCGTCAATACAGATCGGCGCGGCGGAAATACGGCTGTCCGGATTTCCGTCATCCATTTCCCAATAAAACGCCTCATTCTCCGTCGCAAGCGTTTCCTTTATCCTTTCATACAGTTCATGATACATCGGACGTTCAAACAGGTCATAGAAAGCTCCCAGATGAGCGGTTGGTCCTACCGGTTTCAGAAGGATCTTACCATTCAGATCCACGATCGTAGAATAGAGATCTTCCAGCGAAATGATCGTATGAACCAGCTCTTCCGCCTGATTCACTATATTTACCATGTATTTTCTCTCAATTATCATCGGAACCCCTCCTTTCCTGCCTGCTTACAAAAAGCAGGGGACATATGAAATGTCCCCAATGCCGTATACATTCTATTATTCTGCCTGAGAACTTAAATCTCCGAATGCGCTGTCCGTAAATTCTTTTGTTTCGATACATGCTTTTGACACGTTGTCTACAGAAACCATAAGCTGTGCCACAAAATCACTAATGCTCTCACACTCACGTTTTACGGTCATTCTTGCGTTATAAACTTCCACTCTTGCCGCGCTCTTCATGGCGTCGCACTGTGCCGTGGTTTCCGCCACCATATTCCTGCACTTCGTTTCCGTCTCTTCTGTCAAAGCGTCCGTCTCTTCTCTGGTCTGGCGCTTCAGATTATCACAATTTGCAAATGTCGTTTCTTTTAATTCCTGACAGGCGCTCTTCGTCTCCGCTGTCAGCCGCTCGCATTCTTCCGTGGTCGAAGCCTTTAACTCTTCACTGAATGAAACAGCCTCATCCCGAATCTGCTGACACTCAATCTCCGTCTGCATCCTCTTTGCTTCACATTCTGCATTGGTCTTCTGTGACAAAGCGTCCGCTGACTCCCGCGCCTGAAGAAGAGTTCTGGAAATGGATTCATATCTGGTAGCGGACTCCATTTCTTTTGATTTATAGGATTCTAATTCACTCTTAAGGTTATCAATCTCAACCTGAAGCTTTTCATTCACACTTTTCAGGTTATCGATGGTTCCCTTCGATTCATTCATATTAACTTCACGCATCGTATGAAGGTTCTTTACGGTATCGCTGAGCTTCGTCGCATTTGCTTTTAAAGAAGCGATTTCCTTCTCATAATCCGCTTCCATCTGGGCGATATAAGTATCAACTGCCTTTTTATCGTAACCTCCGAATGATACTGTCTTAAACTGTGCCTCCATTTTGTTTCCCCTTTCGTTCTTCGAAAAATCATTTATTTCCATCGGTACAAATATTTAGCCTACACTCTTTATCAGTATACCACAGAGCCGTTCATTATGCACTTACTTTTTTATAAATTTTCCCTTCCGGATATGAAAATGCTTTCACCTTGTACCATTTTGCAAGATGTGATATACTAACACCATTAAAAATAAATCTTAATTGGAGGATAAGAATGGATTTTAAGAAAACCGCCGGAAGGGGATTGATAACTGTACTAACCGCCCTTTTTCTGATAACGGCACTGACCGGATGCAGTATGAGTAACCGGCCGGAAAAATATAAGTCCTATGTGGAAAGCCTGATAACCGTAAATTATCTGGGAACTTCCGATGAATATCTGGAAATGACCGGGGCTAATGCCGAAGATGCGCAAGAACTATATGATTCCAATGCGAACCGGCTGGCAGACAATCTGATCGCTTATTACGGACTGGAGATTTCCAATGACGAGACGCTGAAACCTCTCATAACAGAGCTTGCCAAAAATATCTACAGTAAGGTCAGGTTTTCGGTATCTAAGGCATACGAAAAAGATAACGTATACTACGTTGACGTTACGATATATCCCATCGATTTTTTAAACCAGACGCATGACGATGTTTCCAGTTATGTGGATGAATTCAACACCAGAGTAAGAAACGGATATTATAACAGTTACGAACGCGGTGAATATGAACACGAATTCGCAGAAGGACTGATTGAAATACTTCAGAGCGCAATGACCGAACCGTCTTATCAGGAACCGATCACCATTACAGTAAAGATCATTGTAAACGATGATTCCTACTATATCAGCGATGAAGACGCCCTTGCGATCGACGCGGCAATCATCGCAGCGCCGGATAGTTCCGGAACAACCGGCGAAACCACATCCGACGGAGCAGCATCAGACGGAGCAGCGTCCGAAGAAGCCACATCCGAAACGCCGGCGGAATAATACACATTCCGCCAAAATTCAAAGAGGCACCGTAATTTCCTTCGGTGCCTCTTACTTTTATCTTTATTTCCGTTTTTCTCCGGTTCCGTTTTTCTCTGGTTCTGTTTTTCTCCGATCCCGTTTTTCTTCGGTTTCGTTTTTACTCCAATCCTGTTTTTATTCCGGGTTCTGAGTTGCCGCTGCTTCCGTAAGCGGCCGTCTGTCTTTTTTCATGGAAAAACTGTCCAGATTATAATTATGCAGGTTTTCTTCGATATTCCGGTTATCTGCGGACGCGATCAGAAGATCCCTTGCCCGTTTTGCCTGATTGATCTCCGTATGACGGCTCGGTCCGCCGACGCAGCCTCCCTGACATGCCATACCCTCAATGAAATCTTCCGGAAGTTTATCCGCCCGAAGCAGCATAAGCGCTTTCTTACATTCTTCCGCGCCATCGCAGATATGTACATTCATCTTTGAAGTATCTACGCCTCTTTCTTTCATTGCTTCCATGACTGCTGCCGCTACGCCGCCGCCATTCCCGAAACGCTTACCAAACACGCTTGCCTGCTGGTTGATATTTTCCTCCGGCTCCAGTTTTACATCCTTTGCCCGGAGCATTGCGCGGATCTCTCCATAAGTCAGGGCGTAATCTGCATTTCCGTCCATCCGACCTTTTAAAACCTCGCTCTTCTTTGCGATACAAGGACCGATGAAAACTGTTACCAGTTCCGGATCCTGCGCCTTCAGCATTCTGGAAACACCGCCCATCGGTGAGATCGTTGAAGAAACATGATCCAATAAATCCGGGAAGAAATTCCGGACCAGATTGTAAAACGCCGGACAGCAGGAAGTTGTCATCTTCTTTCCTTCCGCGTAAGCCTCCGCCCATTCTTCCGCTTCTGCATGCGCAGTCAGATCTCCGCCGAGTCCGACTTCCACCATATCCGCAAAGCCGATCTTCTTCAAAGCGGTTCTCCAGCTCTGCATAGTTATATCTGCACCAAACTGTCCCTCCGTCGCCGGCGCCAGCATGGCGATCACTTTCTTTCCTGCCCGGATCTCATTGATGACATCCACAATAAACGTCCGGGAACTGATAGCGCCAAACGGACAGCTATGAATACATTTTCCGCACTCAATACATTTTTCAGCGTCAATCTGGCAGATATTGTTTTCGTCCATCGTAATGGCGTCTACCGGACAATTTCTTTTACACGGCCTTACCAGATCCGCAATGGCGTTGTACGGACATGCCTTCGCACACATGCCGCACTCTTTGCATTTATCCGGATCGATATAGGTTCTGGTCTTCCCCTGACTGATAGCACCGAACTTGCAGGAAGAAATACAAGCCTTCCCCATGCAGTTCTGGCAGTTATCCGTAACGACGTAACGGGAGATCGGACAACCCTCGCATGCCGGTTTGATAACCTGCACCACCAATCCGTCATCCGTTTCACCCATAGGTTTCCCACACGCCAGACGGATCCTCTGACGGATCACTTCCCGCTCTTTATAAATACAGCAGCGGTATCTCGGCTTCGGTCCCGGGATCATACGGAAAGGAATATGATCCTTTTCCTCCTCCAGAATCCCCGCATATGCCGCCTTTGCAACTTCATATAATGTTTCATGCTTTACTTTAACGATCGTAGCGTCATTTGTTACCATACATTTACCTCTGTTCTTCGTACAGTCGGACCGTAATCTGCATCTATTCTACCGTAACGGATTTTGCCAGATTTCTCGGTTTATCCACATCCAGTCCCTTTGCGTCTGATGTATAATACGCGATCAATTGCAGGATCACTGCCGTAGCAAATACCGTAAATTCACTCTGTATCTCCGGAAGCCGGATATGTTTGTCGCATACCTTCTGATCCGGCGTCTGCTCATCCATGCTGACAAGCACCACATAAGCGCCTCTGGATTTCACTTCGCGGATATTGGAGATCATCTTGCTGTATACATCCTGCTGCGTTGCGATCGCAATGACCGGAACATTTTCGGAAATGAGAGCGATCGTTCCATGTTTTAATTCTCCGGCTGCATAAGCCTCCGCATGAATATAGGAAATCTCCTTCAATTTCAGGGCGGCTTCCACGCTCATGGTATGATCCAGTCCTCTGCCGATATAAAATACGTCCGGCGCCGTCATAATGTGGTTCGCAATCCGTTTAATATCGTCCGCCCGTTCCAGCGTCTTCTCGATGATCTCACCGGCATTCTGAAGCTGTCCGATAAACGCCCGCGCTTCTTCTTCGGAGATCAAATGCTTTACCAGTCCGATCTTACATGCCAAAATATACATGGCGGCAATCTGAACCGTATATGCCTTTGTACTGGCAACCGCTATTTCCGGACCTGCATGGGTATATAATACGTAATCGCTCTCTCTGGCGATCGTGGAGCCTTTTACATTTACGATTGAAAGCACTTTGGAGCCTTTCCGCTGTGCCAGACGGAGCGCCTCCAGCGTATCTACCGTTTCTCCGGACTGTGAGAGCACGATCGTAAGCGTCTCGGAATCAATGATCGGATCCTTATACCGGAATTCAGAAGCGATCTCAACGTTCACAGGGATCCTGAGCTTATTCTCGATCAGCGTTCTTCCCACCATACCTGCATGCATGGCGGTTCCACAGGCAACAACCGTAATATTTTTAATTCCTTCAAAAACAGTATCATCAATGCCGTCATCCACAAGGTACGGCAGACCGTCCTTTACCCGCGGCGTAACCGTATTCCGGAGCGCCTCCGGCTGGTCGTAGATCTCTTTCAGCATAAAGAACGGGTAACCGCCCTTTTGCGCGGATTTGATATCCCAGTTTACTTCCAGGATTTCCGGCGTAACGGTCTTCCCCTTCATATCCTGCACCGTAATCTGATCCGGCGCAAGCGTTAAAATATGATATTCCGGAACAACAAAATATTTCTTGGAAAAGGAAATCAGCGCCGTAAGGTCAGAAGCGATAATAGAACCTTCCGGAAATGAAGCTGCCACCATCGGACTGACGTTCCGGACGGCAAATATCTTTCCCGGCTGGTCTTCGAACATAATACAAAGTGCAAAAGAACCCGCCAGTTTTTTTACGGCGTCCCGAATCGTGCTGAACGGATCGCCGTCATACATTTTATCCAACAGTGCGGCTACGACCTCTGTATCCGTCTCGGAAACCAGTCTGTCCTTCAAACCGTGCTCCGTAATCAGCTCTCTGTAGTTTTCAATGATACCGTTATGAATCAATGCTACCTGTCCGCACTTATGCGGATGCGCATTCACGTCTGTGACGCCGCCATGGGTTGCCCATCTGGTATGTCCGATCCCACAGACCGCATCCAACTCCATATTCTCCGTTGCTTCCCGAAGTCCGGACACTTTTCCCGTCTGCTTCTTAATCACTATTCCCTCGTTCCTGTCAAGGACTGCGATTCCCGCGCTGTCATATCCTCGATACTCCAGACGTTCCAGTCCGTCGATCAGAACATCCTTTACCGGAAGCGTACCGGTAAATCCAATAATTCCGCACATATCTGTCTCCTTTTCATTTCTTTAATTCCATATATAAAATCGTTTTCTTTTATTATATGATACTTCCTCCGGCAAAAAACCATAAAAGGTTCCGCCATTGGGCATATTTTAACATAAATAAAAAGATTTGTATACTGTCAGTAAACCAGATAATAGATAGCAAACCAATGTATGAGCGCACCTGCCAGAACAAAAATGTGCCAGATAAAATGAGCGCCTTTCTTCTTCATGGCAAAAGGGATCATGCCAAACGTATAGATCACACCGCCCAGAAGGATGATCCACATAAGTTTCCGGCTGTTTTTTATCCAGTCCGGAAAAAACATAAGCGCACTCCAGCCGATCACGAAATATAAGGCATAATGCAATACCCGGAAACGCCCCGGTCCAAAAATACTGATAAATGTAATTCCGGTGATAATCAGAAACCACTGCACACAGAAAAGGACTATCCCAAGCGTATTACCCCAATAAACCAGATAAAGAGGCGCAAAGGTTCCTCCGATTAAAAGATAAATGGAAGAATAATCAAAACGCCTCCACAGCCGCTTTACCGTAGAGCCCGCCCGATAGGAATGATAGAGACAGCTCATAAGAAAGAGCAGGACCAGGCTGATCCCGTAAAAGCAGGACGCCATCACTTTCAATCCGGTATCTGACTTCAAAAGAAGAAGGACAAGCCCTGCCACCGAAAGTCCGGCTCCGATCCCATGTGAAACAGCGTTCCCGATCTCCTCCAAAAGAGAAAGGCGGGGCGGTTCGTTCTTCATGCGGTAGTATTCTTTTTTCTTATTTTTTTCTTCTTTCTTTGCTTCCATTCCACTCTCCGGACAGCCGTTTTCTCCGAAACTGCCTTGCAAAAAAACGGCATATATGATGATACCGCTGAATGGTTACAGCGGTATCTGAATACATTTTAATATTTAAAAACTATCATTAACTGATCATGGCTCCTGCCGGCATATTCTTCTCAGCCGTAAGCAGCGCCAGATTTCCATCAAAATCTTCTGCACAAAGGAGCATGCCCTCCGAAAGCACGCCGGCAAGTTTTACAGGCTTCAGATTGGTTATTACAACAACTTTTTTACCCACCATCTCTTCCGGTTTATAAAAATTCTTAATACCGGAAACAATCTGAAGCGTCCGTCCGGCAATCTGTACCTGAGAGCAGAGCAGCTTCTTGGAATTTGGAACGGCTTCGCAGGAAATAATTTCCCCGATCTGAAGCTGCATCTTATCAAATTCTTCGATCGTAAGCTGTTCCTTCTGTACCGCCTGAAGAGACGGGATCTTGATCTGCTTTTCTTCCTTCTCTTCCTCCGGCGTTTTCTTCGGTTTTTCCGGCTCCGGTTCCTTCGGCGGGAATTTTACTGCAATTTCATCCAGCATTTTTTCCGTATCGATCCTTGCAAAGAGAATCTCCGGTTCTTCCGTTACCTTATTTCCGGACGGATAGAGACCAAATCTTGAAAGCTCCGTAACCTTCCGCTTCTCTGTATTTAACTGTGCGAGAATCTTCTCAGAGGTCTGCGGAAGGAAAGATTCCAGCAGGGTTGCCCCGATCACGATACTCTCTACCAGATTATAAAGTACCGTATTCAGCCGGTCTTTCATGTCCTCGTCCTTGGCAAGCGTCCAAGGAGTGGTTTCGTCAATATATTTGTTGCATCTCTTGAAGAGATTGAAGATTTCCGTGATCGCATCCGCTACCCGCAGCTTATCCATGCACTCGTTCACCTTGAGGCGTGTATTCACGATGGTTTCTTTAAACTCTTTATCCGGTTCCGCTTCTGCGCCGGCGTCCGTAACGATACCGTCAAAATACTTATTTGACATAGAGATTGTCCGGTTCACCAGATTGCCCAGCGTATTCGCGAGATCGGAATTGATCCGTTCGATCATAAGCTCCCATGACACCACGCCGTCATTTTCAAACGGCATTTCATGAAGCAGGAAATATCTTACGGCGTCCACGCCAAAGAAATCTACCATATCATCGGCATAGAGAACATTTCCTCTGGACTTGCTCATCTTGCCGTCGCTCTGGATCAGCCATGGATGTCCGAAAATCTGCTTCGGGAGCGGAAGATCCAGCGCCATCAGCATGATCGGCCAGTAAATCGTATGGAAACGTAAAATATCCTTTCCGATCAGATGCAGGTCCGCCGGCCAGTATTTCTTAAAAGTCGCACTCTGCGGTCCGTCCACATCATACCCCAGTCCGGTGATATAGTTGGAAAGCGCATCGATCCATACATAGACAACATGCTTCTTATCAAAATCTACAGGAATTCCCCATTTGAATGAACTTCTGGATACGCACAGATCCTGAAGTCCCGGGAGCAGGAAATTATTCATCATTTCGTTTTTGCGGGATTCCGGCTGTATAAATTCCGGATGGGTATTGATATGCTCGATCAGTCTGTCCGCATATTTGCTGAGTTTAAAGAAATATGCTTCCTCTGACGCCGGCTGGCACGGTCTGCCGCAGTCCGGACAGCAGCCGTCAACAAGCTGGGACGGCGTAAAGAAGGATTCACAAGGCGTACAGTACATACCCTCGTATTTTCCTTTATAAATATCCCCCTTATCATACAGTTTCCGGAAAATTTTCTGAATCTGTTTCTCATGATATTCGTCCGTCGTACGGATAAATTTATCATAGGAAGTGTTCATCAGATCCCAGATCCGTTTGATCTCACCGGACACCTCGTCCACATACTCTTTTGGTGTAGACAGGTTCTCAAAAGCCTTTGTCTCAATCTTCTGTCCATGCTCGTCCGTTCCGGTCTGGAACCTTACGTCATATCCGGTAAACCGTTTGTAACGAGCAATGCTGTCCGCAAGCACAATCTCATAAGTATTTCCTATATGAGGCTTTCCTGATGTATATGCGATCGCGGTTGTGATGTAATACGGTTTTTTTGCCATTTTTCTTACCCCTTTCTCCGGCAGTCTCACCCTGAAAAATTCAAGGCTGGCGTTTTAGCCAACCCTGAGCTTAAACTTCTGTATATCTTTGTCGGTATCTAAGATTTCCATATTGCCTCCAAGACTTCGTATCTTTTCGTCGAAATCTTCATACCCTCTCTTTATGTACTCTATATCTTCGATCACGCTGACTCCTTCCGCCGCAAGCGCCGCAATAACAAGCGCTGCACCGGCACGAAGATCGGGCGCCGTAAGATTTGCTCCCAAAAATTTTTGAACGCCGTTGATTATGGCTACATTTCCTTCAACCCGGATCTTTGCTCCCATCCGCACAAGCTCCTGCACATACCGGAACCGGTTCTCAAAAATGCTCTCGGTTACGATACTGGTGCCTTCCGCCAGAGCCAGAACCGTCGCCATGTGCGCCTGCATATCCGTTGGAAATCCCGGATACGGGAGTGTTTTTATCTGGGTGGATTTGAGTTTCCCGTCCGCCATAACCCTGACGGAATCGTCATATTCGATCACGGTAGCTCCCATTTCGATCAGCTTGGAGGAAATCGCCTCCAAATGCTTCGGAATGACATTTTGGATCAAAATGTTGCCGCGGGTTGCCACAGCCATCGCCATAAATGTTCCTGCCTCAATCTGGTCCGGAATGATAGAATATTCAGCTCCATGTAACTTCGTCACGCCGCGGACACGGATCACATCCGTTCCTGCGCCCTTGATATTCGCTCCCATGGTATTCAGGAAGTTTGCGACATCAACAATATGTGGCTCCTTCGCTGCATTTTCAATCGTCGTTTTCCCTTCCGCCAAAGTCGCCGCCAGCATGATATTAATGGTTGCGCCTACGGAAACAGTATCCAGATAAATATGAGCGCCAACCAGCTGATCGGCCTCCGCTACTACCTTGCCGCCGTGTACGGTATCAACCTTCGCACCCAGTTTCTCAAATCCCTTCGTATGAAGGTCGATCGGTCTGGCGCCGATATCGCAGCCTCCCGGAAGCGCGACATTTGCATAGGAATACTTTCCCAGAAGCGCGCCGATCAAATAATAGGATGCTCTTATTTTTCTTATATATTCATCATCTACCGAAAGGCTTCTGTCACCTCTGATCCCCTTTCCGCAGATGGAAACCGTATGTCTGTCTAAATATTTTACTTTTGCACCGATGCCCTCGATTGCCTTGAGTAATGTTCTCGTATCGCTGACGTACGGTACATTTTCTATAATACACTCTTCATCCGTCATGACCGCAGCGGCCAGTATGCCGAGTGCTGCATTTTTGGCGCCGGCAATCGTAATCTCTCCTTCAAGAACCTTGCCGCCCTTAATTGCATAACGTTCCATTCTTACACCTCAGATTTCGCTCATTTCAACACAAAATGAGTTTACATAGTCTTATAAATTATACCATATAAGAAAAAAATGTAAACCTTTATCCGAAATTTTTTCCGAAATTTACTATTTATCCGCTTCGCAATAGATGCATCTGTAAATCCGGTTTTTTGCATCCGTCAATTTAAAAATATGAGGAATTCCCGGCTCTGTGGTCGTTATGCACCTTGGGTTCTTGCATTTCTTTATATCCACCAGACGTTCCGGCGGTTCCAGCTTCTTTTTTTCTACCGTAACCCCGTCCTTGATAATACTGACGGTTACGTCCGGATCGATATAACCGATGACATCCAGATTAATATCATATTCCTTATCGATCTTTAGAATGTCCTTCTTCCCCATCTTGTTGCTTTTCACATTTTTAATAATAGCTACGCTGCAATCCAGCTCATCCAATCCTAAGTCATGGTAGATCTGCATCGCTTTTCCTGCCGTAATATGGTCGAGCACGATCCCATTCTGAATACTGTCTATCTTCATTTACACATTCACCCCCAAAAGCCGCATGATAAGCGCCATTCTCACATATTTTCCATTGAGTGCCTGTCTGAAATAGCAGGCTCTCGGATCATCATCCACCGAAACGGAAATTTCATTCACTCTTGGAAGCGGGTGCAATATGGATAAATCCTCTTTCGCGTCTTTCAATTTATTCTTATCCAGAATATAGGTGTCTTTCAACCGGACATAATCGGCTTCATTGAAGAACCGTTCCCGTTGTACCCTTGTCATGTACAGGATATCCAATTCCGGCATGACCTCTTCCATCGATGTAACTTCCCTGTATTCTATATTATGCTTCTCAAAAATTTCTGTGATTATATAGTCCGGAACTTTTAATTCATTCGGTGAGATCAGGATAAACCGGATCCCTTCATATCTGGACAATGCCTTGATCAGAGAGTGTACCGTCCGTCCGAATTTCAGATCCCCGCAGACTCCGATCGTGAAATCATTCAGCCTTCCCTTCTCTCTCTGAATCGTCAGAAGATCCGTCAGCGTCTGTGTCGGATGGTTGTGTCCGCCGTCACCGGCGTTAATGATCGGAACCGGCGATACCATCGCCGCCCGCATCGGCGCACCTTCTTTCGGATGCCGCATGGCGATGATATCCGCATAACATCCGACGACACGAACCGTATCTCCAACGCTCTCCCCCTTCGCAGCAGAGGATGAATCGGCAGAAGAAAAACCAAGTACATTACCACCCAGTTCCATCATTGCTGCTTCGAAACTGAGTCTTGTCCTCGTACTTGGTTCAAAAAATAAAGTCGCCAGTTTTTTGCCCTTGCATACTTCCCGGTATTTATCATGGTCCGCTATAATATCCTGCGCCAATGCCAGAATATCATCGATTTCTTCCACGCTTAAATCCATTGGATCAATTAAATGTTTCATCGAAATCCCCCTTTTAGTTCTCCCTTACGCCTTTTTCGCTTCGATCAGAGAAAATGCGATATTGATCGCATGGTCTGCCACACGCTCCAGACCGGACACGATATCCGAGAAATAAATTCCCGCCTGTGCGCTGCATTTTCCTTCATTTAACCGCCGGATATGGCTGGTCTGAAGATCCCGCTCCATCTGATCGACCATATTCTCAAGATCCGATATTTCCTTCATATGTATAGTACTTCCTGTCAGGAACATTTCCAGAGATTCATCAAACATACTGTTGATTAGTTTCATCATTTCCTGCAGTTCATTTGTACTGCTCTCAGACAATTGAATTCCGTTTTCATATAGCTGCGGAATCAGTTCCACGATGTTCTTTGCATGGTCCCCGATCCGTTCAATATCACTGACAACATGGAAGTACGCCGCGATCATATTCGCATCCGCGATCGGAAGTGTATTCTGGTTGATCTTAACCAGATAATTACTGATCTCCTCGTCCAGAAAATCAATATA
Organism: uncultured Lachnospiraceae bacterium; assembly: GCA_947631605.1. Taxonomy (GTDB): domain Bacteria; phylum Bacillota; class Clostridia; order Lachnospirales; family Lachnospiraceae; genus CANRMC01. The sequence continues at coordinate 43,694 of CANRMC010000001.1, read as the reverse complement.
CCGCTCCGTTTCAAAAACCTTCCGGCTGGCTTCATCATCATGATTTACAAGCGCTTCTACCGCCAGATTTAAGTTTCCGAATGCCATATGCGCCATGCGTTCAATCTCCTGCACCGCCAGATAGATAGCAACCGCAGGGTTTGGAAGGCTGTGTCCGATATACTGGAGCGTATACTGTTCTCCGGTTTCCTCGTCCTCGCCCGGCACGAGCAGATAGGTACATTTTACGATCAGATTCATAAACGGATAGAAAACCGCTACCTGGAACACCTTGAACAGGAAATGCGCCCATGCAATATTTCGTCCGAGATTTGCAGCGTCCGTACCATGACCGCTGAAGAAACTGATAATACCTTCAATCTGTTCCGCAAACAGAAGGAGAAGGACAAACATCAGAATTGTACCAAATATATTGAAGAGCAGATGGATCAACGCCGCCCGCTTTGCATTTTTTGTGGAACCGATGGACGCCAGTACCGCTGATGTGCAGGCGCCGATATTACAACCCAGGATCACGAACATACTGATCCGAAGGTCGATCAAACCCTGCGACGCCATAACGACAAGGATACTGACCGTTACGGAAGAGCTCTGTACCACGGACGTGATAATAAGCCCCAGCAGAACACCCAGAAACGGGTTTGTAAAATGACTTAAAAGATTAATAACAGCAGGGATATCCCGCAGTTCGCCCATGGCAGTGGACATCATGCTGATACCCATAAAAAGAACGCCGAAACCAAGTACGATTTCGCCGGACTTCCGGATGATCGGTTTCTTTATAAAACAGACCATAAGGGAACCGATAAATACAATGATAGGAGCAAGCGTACTGAGCCGGAATGCAACCAGCATTGCCGTTACCGTCGTACCGATATTGGCGCCGAGTATCACGCCGCAGGCTTCTCCCAGCTTCATCAGACCGGAATTAACAAAACTGACAACCATAACCGTTGCGGCACTGGAAGATTGAATCAGCGCTGTAAAAAAGAGTCCAACGACAAGCCCCAAGAACTTTGTCTTAGTGAATGCCTCCAAAATACCTCTTAATTTATTACCGGCAACTTTTTCGATACCGCGGCTCATAAGATTCATACCGAATACAAAGAGTCCCAGTCCGCCCATTAGCTGTATGATTATCAGTTCCATACCAAATTTATCTCCTAGTCTTTCTCGCCGTAATTGCCATAATAATTGCCATAATAGCTTCCGTAGTATCTTCCGTAATACTTGCCATAGTATTTACCGTAATACTTGCCATAGTAACCTTTTCTGTGTACTTCGATCTTATTTAAGATTACGCCTAAGATCCGGCAGTTACTCTTATCCAGCTGGTCCTTTACCTTCTGCGCAAACTTATAACTGATCTTATTTGTTTCTATTACGATCAGCGCGCCGTCCACCTGCTTTGCCACGATAGCGCTGTCGATAACGGAGCCAAGAGGCGGCGTATCAATAATTACATAATCATAATCCTGCCTGCACCGTTCGATCAGAGCGGCAAACTGCTCAGAGCCGAGAAGCTCCGCCGGATTTGGAGGTACCGGACCACAGAGCATCATGTCCAGATTCTCCAGATTCGTCTCATTCATACATTCTTCAAACGTATTCTGTCCGGAGAGATAATGGCTGAGCCCATATTCCAGATTCTGAATTTTGTGGCGTCCCATCAATACAGATTTTCGAAGGTCCGCATCAATTAATGCTACTTTCTTCCCGCTGTCAGCAAAAGAACGGGCAAGATTCAACGAGATTGAACTCTTTCCCTCATTTGGGGTACAGGAAGTTAAACAGATTACTTTGATCTTATTTCCGGAAAACAGGATATTCGTCCGAAGCGTTTTATATGCCTCATTACTTTGGAAATCCATATCATCCAGCTTTTCCAACATCAGCTTATTCATGCCTGTTTTCCCCCTTTCTTTCTCTTTGAGCCATTCTTCTTTGATTGGGATTCTGCCGGTTCCGCCTTTGATTCTTCATCTTTTTCAGCTTCCTTTTCAGCAGTGTCTTCATCCGAAGACATACCGGTTTCCTCATCATCCTCTATATCATCCACATCCAGTTTTTTCCGCTTTTCTCTCTTTTTCTTCTTTTTCTTCGTTTCTCCCTCATCGAGAACCGGAATTTGTCCTAATGTATTCAGATCCAGATACTTCTTTACATCCTCGGGAGTCCGGATGCTGTCATTCATCAGGAAAATGATAATGATAACCACGATTGCCAGGAAGATTCCCGCAAAACCGCCGATCAAGATATTTTTCTTTAAATTCGGACTGGAAGGATTTTTCGGCAGGTTTGCTTCTTCCGCAATATTTACCTTCTTGATATCCATAACATCCTGTCCGACTTCAGCCGATATCTCAGCCAAGCAGTCTGCAATCTGCTGCGCGACTACCGGATCCGGATCCTCCACCGATATGCTGATAAAACGGGTATTGGTCTCATTCGATACTGAAACTCTTTCTTTCAGGTCTTCCGCAGTCATATCCAGATTGAGTTCATCAATAACCTGTCCTAAAACATTATTCCCTTTTACCATAACCATATAGTCCTGCGTCAGGCTGCTTCCGGACTGAAGGTCCGAATAAGTAACGGCATTTTCTTCATTCTGCCGGTTGATCACATAGACTTTTGCGGTCGACGTATACATCGGCGTAACAAAGACCTTGGTATATATTCCCGTCAGGGCAGCCAGAAGAACGCCTGTAAAAATAATTACCCACAGGCGGTCCAATAAGATAATAAATATCTCCTTTAAATCAATTTCAACTTCCTGTTCGTTTTTCTGTTCCATCTCGCTTCTTCCTTTATATATTTATAATATTTTATTATTCAGCATCTTTTTGGGATTCGTATGCATAAGAAGTTTTACCGTACCGGCTCCATACTTCTTTTCAATATATGCAGCGCCTTTCTTCGGAGTCGGTGCTCTGCCGGCCGCCCGATGCGCATCTGTTCCAAATATATGGATCATATTATACTTTAAAAGCTTCCTGCAAAAAGAAGCCACACGGTCAGTAAGACCACCTTCCAGTGAGGATATATTCACCTGAACGTAAGCGCCCAGATTCATCAGTTCTTCCACTTTATCAAAATCCATGAAAAGCGCCATATAGCGTTCAATATGCGCAATAACCGGGAAATAACCACGCCGGGTACATTCTTTCAAAGCGTCATAGATCACTTTGTATTTTTCACTGACATCAAACTCAACCAGAACATAGCGGCTGTCATTTAACGTAAGCGCTTCTTTTTGATCCAGCCTGTCCCAGATCCCTTCACTGTAGTACAGTTCATTTCCCAGATAGATATGAAAATCATCCCCGATTTTCAATGCTTCTTCCTGTACTTCCTGCAAGCGTTCCTTTAGTTCAGCCACGGAACAGTTATCAGCTCCCAGCATATAATGAGGGGTCGCTACCATATTTCGAATTCCTTGGGAATACGCAATCCGAAGCATTTCAATAGTCATTTCCATATTCTTGGAACCATCATCCACGTTCGGCAGTATATGGCTGTGCATATCAAACAATTCAATCATCTATATCACCTATTATGCGTATACATTAAGAAAATTTATCATATTTCCGTTATTTTTTCAAGATTTTTTCATTCAGTTCTCAAATACCGGCTAGTGTTCGACCGCCCGATCCTTCAAAATCTTGATTACAGCCATTTCTCCGGCAAACGCCAGAATGCAGCCAAGGGAAAGATACAGAAAAACAGTCAGATCCGAACTGATGACTCCCACAAGCAGATTGTATAAATACTTTGGCGATATATTGATCCGTTTGTACGCCCCTGACAACTGGATAATTAAAGGAAGTATTCCCGTCATAATTACAGAGGCCAGCGTTGCATAACTGATGTATCGGATACCTCTGTGCGCCCAGCGCTGCATTTTTATCAGGGCAAAGCAAAGAACAATTATCACAACCAGCAATCCGCCTGCCGCCGGAAGAAATATTTTATCATACATAGCCTGATATTTTACAAAATATTTTATGAAAGGAAAATCCAGAAGCCGGATATATTCCGCCTTGATCTCATTCAGCAGTTTTTTCAGACCTGCCTGAGTAGAAGCGTTTGACAGCTTATGCTCTTTTTTGATATAAGCGTCAATATTATTGGTAAATGTCTGCTCCAAATAGGTCATATCCGCATGATATTCCTTATTTTCAAGGCTTGCTTCAATCGTGGCTTTCACGTCCAGATATACCCTGTCATCATCGATCACGCCTTCCAGCACAGAATCCGGAAGTCCGGTCGGTCTTATGATATCACCGACATTCTCACGAATGGCATTGCTGATATTTTCATAATAATTCGTCTTATTTAACTGGCTGAGAAGGACGGACGTATTAAAGATTCCCACTTTGCAGCCAACTAATACTAAGAAAGAAGTAATACATAAAGCTAATAGGAAAGAGAGTATCAGACTTACCAAGTGCCGCATTCTTCTCCTTCTTTTATGAGAGCCATGGTTATGTGAAGCATGTTTATGCGAACCATGGTTCTTTGCGTTTTCTTCTTGCGTACTCATCGCTGTCTCCTCCTATTCCTTAATAATCTCAGGTCCCGATACCTTATCCGCAAATACATAGAACCTTTGGTTTTTAACGCCGATCAAGGCTCCAAACGGATAACAGGTATACAGAACAAGCTGTTCGGAATCGGACAGATCATTGAAGACCTCCGAGTCGTTGTCAGAAGCAATTTTAATATCCGTCACACGGTATGTAAAAATCCCATAATTCGTACGGACCGTAATTCGGTCGCCCTCCCTGACATCCTGCAAAGGTTCAAAATACATGGAGTCATGGGCGCCCGCCAGAATCACGCCTCCATATCCCGGAATAAAGCTTCCGATATACTGTCCGGCTCCTTCCCGGAATACCCGGTCAGAGTCTCCCCAGTAAAGAGGCACATCCATGTCCAGCCGCTTACACTGAATCTGGGCATAATGGGTTTCATATGCCGGAAATTCCACGTCGTTATAGGAAATTTCTCCCCGGCTCAAAGGTTCTGCCAAAGGATCGTAAATAGAACCCAGTTCGGTTTTAAAATTTGGGGTACTATCAGAAATAATGATACCGAGCATATTATATGCCAGCTTTATTGCAGGGCGTGCCGCCAGAAAGATTCCAAGTCCGCCCAGAACCGACATAATGATCGGGATATAAATATATTGCAATGCACGTTTTAAGCTGTTATTCTTTTTCATCTTCTTCATCCTGAACAAATAATTTTAATTTGATCGCCATCAGAATCGTAATCACTGTAAAAAACAGGATCAATCCGGCAAATATCAGTATAGAGTTTAAACGGAATCCGGTATTCTTTACTGCCTGCTTTGTGGAAATCAGGACATTACCGGAAGAGTCCGTTATGGTTACTTCATCCTTCCCGTTATCAAACTGAACAGAAAGCCCCATGCCATTAGCAAGATCTGTCGTTTCCTTCAATATCTCGTCTTTTGATTTCTTCGGCGTTTCCTCTACCACAATGATCTCATCATCTTTCACCTCGGAAGGCGGAGCTGGTTTTTCTGTTTCTGATGATCCGGAAGAGTCCTCCGGCTCCTCTACCTCAATCTTATACAGATACCCCCGACGGACGCCGGAACCGATATTCCCGTAAATATAATTGATACAGGAACTTACCTGAGCATCCGAAAGATCATATTTACTATCCAGAGCATTTACCAACTGGTTAATATATGTAGACTTTACTCTGTAATAATCGCCCTTATAATAAAATGTACTCCGCGCTACCCCGATCAGCCGGCTCTCCGCACCGTTAATGCCCGCCTGGGATTGTATCGACCAGCCAAACGTTATAGCTGCTATCAGCAAAAGTGCGATTACTATATGAATACCACTTATTTTTTTTCTCTGCACATAAGTCACTCCTTTCCAATCATAATTCTATCAAAAATCTGCCCCGTGTCAAGTGACTTCCAGTTATTTCTGAAAAAAATGTAAAAAAGAAAAGCCGGTCATAAAAACCGGCTTTTCCAATTATAATAATCGCTTATTATTTGCCAACAAACGGAGCTGCAGTTAACTGCTGAATTCCGCCATAGTTGTTAGCTGGTGCTGCGCCACCCTTCGGAACAAGAACAACCTGAATACCTTCAAGTCTCTTTGCCTGTCCGGATGTACCTGCAGACTCGCCATTCTTAGCCCAGCCCATCCAGCCATAGGTCTGTGAATGAACTCTGTAGTATACATCATAGTGGTTTGCAATCTCACCTGTCAGATTAATCTTGATAGCTTCCAGTCTCTTATGCTGTCCCTGTGTACCAGCCAGCTGTCCATTTTTAGCTGGTGCCTGCCAGCCGATGCTCTGTACATGTGTGCTGTACTCGATACCGCCTGCGTAATCCTTGTTTGTAAGCTGCAGTTTGATTCCTTCCAGTCTCTTATACTGTCCCTGTGTACCAGCCATTGCACCGTTTGCTGACCACTTCTGCCAGCCGATGCTCTGTACGTGTGTCTGATACATAACTGTAGGAACTACTGACTGTGGAACAGTTACATTGTCTGCACCCGGCTTCTCATCATAAGCTGCGGAGAACTTGGTTGCCGGAGCATACTTGCTCTCGTCAAGCTTACCGTCATTATCCCACTTCGGAACAACTACGATCTGGATTGCCTCCAGTCTCTTTGCATAACCTGCGGTACCTGCTGTCTCGCCATTCTTAGCCCAGCCCATCCAGTCACGGCTCTGAGCATGTACTCTGTAGTAAACATTGTATTTGTCAGCAGCCTTACCTGTCAGCTGAATCTTAATAGCTTCCAGACGCTTTGCTTCGCCTTCTGTACCACTCTTCTCACCGTTTGCTGCCCATGGCATCCAACCGTAAGACTGAACATGTGTGGTATACTCGATACCAAGGTCGTCATTTCCTGTTACTTCGATGGAGATTCTCTCCAGACGCTTTGCGCTTCCTGTTGTACCTGCAGGAGCACCGTTCTTAACCGGTGCCTGATCGCCGGCTGACTGTACGTGTACGGAATATGTAACGTCTACCGGTGATACGTTAACGCTCTCGCCGCCTTCAACTAAGTCATAATACTTACCATCCTGTGTCTTGAAAACGCCTGAGTCGCCTTCAGAGGTTACGGTTTCCGTCTTGTTCGGCTCTGTTACAACCGTAATGGAATTAATAGCATCTGTTGTTTTGCCAGTACTGTCTACCTTATACTGAACAAATACTGCTGTTCCGTCAACCAGTGTTACGGCACCGCCAACCAGCTCTGCTGTCTCGTCTGCAAGCTCAATCAACTCTTCAACTTCTGCGCCACCAGCGATCTTATCATCAGCTTCCTTCAGATTAGCCTTAATCTGGCTAGCCTGTTCATCTGTGATATCGCCTGGGGTGTACTCGAACTGCTTCTTTGCCAGCTCATACAGGTCACCCTTATTTTCTGACTTGCTGTCCTGAATCCACTTCAGAACTTCTTGTTCCTTGGTTCCACATGTATCAGCAGCGCTGACTGACAAAGAACCAAGCAGGGTTGCACATGCTGCTACTGCAACAATACCCTTTTTTAAGAACTTTTTCATTCCCATTCCTCCTCGTGTTCTTATTTGTTTTTGTGCAATTACAGGTATACTTTACTACGAATCATTTTGCTTGTCAAGAATAATTCCGTATGTATTTTATTCTATTCCGTATGTATTTTATTCTATTTTTATTTTATTTTCTCCGCCCGTTTTATTTTTCTTTTTCCTGCAGGTAAGGAAAAACGAGATTCCAAGTCCGATTGCGAGCCCCAGGAGGTTCAGGCACATATCTCGGACGCTGCAGTGCCTCCCAGAAATTAACAGTTTCCCTACCTCCGAAAAAACAGAAAACAGAACGCCGATTCCAGCCATGCTTATAATCCCTGCCGGCTTCCGCAGGTTCCATGCCGAAAGAACGAATACGCCAAGAAATCCATAAATGAGAAACAACACAATATGGGCAAGGGCACGCACAACATGATCCACCCGCAGGAACGCCTGCCAGCTTATATCTGCCTGTCCGACCAGCTTTAGCAGAAACCGCGTGAGTCTGGAACTGGTTTCCGCGGTATCAGCCCCGTTTTGAAATGACAGATAAAAAATCAAAGCAAGATACCCTGCGGCTATTAATATAGAAATAACTCTTCTGGTTTTCAATCTTTTCTCTCCTATGTTCTTCTGCCTCATCCGTATACAGAATGCCATTTTCCCTCGCAGCTGTCAAGGCTTCTCTTTGTAGAACCGGATCACAAACCGTGCTCCTCCCTCCGGGCGGTTCTCCGCCTTCACCGTCCCGTTCTGCTCTGCAACGATCATTCGCGCCAGGGCAAGTCCGATACCGACGCTCTGGTCTGAAGCATTTTTCCCTTTGTAAAACCGTTCAAATAAATGCGGCAGGTCCTTTTTATCAAATCCGGCGCCATTGTCTTCTATGATTAATTCTGTAAACAGGGGATTTTCACTGCCGGTCACTGTGATCGTTCCTCCCTGCGGCGTATGCTCCATACAGTTTTTCAGGATATTCTGCACCGCCTCTGTCGTCCACGCAATATCCCCATCAAAGCTTTCCCGTCCGGTTTCAAAGCAGACATCCAGCGTCTGTTCCCTCAATTCCATCGGAATCAGGAGCGGTTCCAGAGAAAGTCTGAGAAGCTCCTGAAGCTCCACCCTCTGACAGCTAAGATATGCGGTTCCGGCATCCATTTTTGACATTTTAAGCAAAGCTTCCGTAAGCCAGCTGATTCTGGCGCAGGACTGAGCCAGTTCTCTGCAAAGTTCTCTTCTTCGTTCTTCTTCCAGTTCCGGAGTCTTCAATAAAGAAACCGTAAGCTCCATGGCAGTCAGCGGCGAACGGAGCTGATGGGAAATATCCGCCATGGAATCCGACAGATATTTCTTGTCACGTTCGAGCGCATCCGCCTGTTCCTTCAGACGGAGTGTCATTTTGGAAAGTTCGCTCTCCAGCACCGCCAGTTCCCCCTCCTTATACTGATCGAAGGGAATCGGCGTTCCATTATGAAGCATCCTGTCCAGATCATTGCTTAATCTTCGGAGTTTCCGGTAACGAAAATATGTAAAGAAAAGAAAAAGCACTGAATAAAAAAGAGATACACCGATTAAAAGAATTCCGCTTTTTTCTCCCAGCAGAAATCCCATAATTCCAAAAATAACCGCCGCAAGAAGTGAAAGGATGAAAAATAACCTGATTTCCGGATTTCGAAAGAATCGTCCCATATCATTCCCCCAGCTTATAACCCAGACCACGAAGGGTTTTTATATACTTCGGTTCCGATGGATTTTCCTCAATCTTCTCCCGCAAGCGCTTGATGTAAACCGTAAGAGTATTGTCGTTCACATATTCTCCTGCCATATCCCAGAGTTCATCCAAGATTCTTGTGCGGGACAAAACAATTCCCTGATTCTGAAAAAAGAGAAGGAGAAGTTTATATTCCAAAGCAGATAATATAACTTCTTCCCCGTTCCTCCAGACAGTTCCTTTTGCCGGATCGATCGTAAGACCCTGATACTCCGGAAGCGGGCATTTCTTCCCTGCTCTTCTTAATACATTATTGATCCTTGAAACCAGTTCCCTTGGGCGAAACGGTTTTGCAATATAATCATCCGCCCCCATATCCAATCCTGTCACAACGCTGTATTCGTCCCCGGATGCTGTCAAAAAAATAACCGGAAGACTCGTTATCTGCTTTGCGGCAGCACATACGGAAAAGCCGTTGCCGTCCGCCAGTGATATGTCCAGAAGAATCAGGTCAAACTTCGCCGCCTGCTCCTCCAATATCGAAAGCGCTTCTTTCTGACCGGATACTGCTGTTATACGGAAGCCTTCTTTTTCCAGAAATTCCGCCAGAGCTGTTACGATACTTTTATCATCTTCAACCAATAGAATCCATGCCATTTTCATTCTCCAATGCCGTTCTTATACACAAAATACCCCTTCCGATCCAATAAGTGTTTAACCTTATCAACTCGGAAGGGATGTTTATCTAAATTATCGGATTTTGAAGACAAATTCCTCATCACCCAGTTTCACCTTGCAGTCGTGAGTCAGAATCTCCTCCTGTCCCTCTTCCAGCTTCTTTCCGTCCACATAGGTGTGATTGGTAGATTTGTTATCCTTAATATAATATACGCCGTCTTTTTCCATGATAATGGCATGCTGGCGGCTCACTGCGCCATTTCCGTCTACGGTATAGTCCACGCCGCGGTTTGCTTTTCCGATCTTAAAGACTGCCTTTGTAATCATGATCCGTTCCTCTGTATTCTCCCGAATGAGATACGGACAGATCTTCATGGTTCCGGAAGCGCCGAGCATGGTATTGTTGACGCTTGCCGTTCCTTTACTGAGAACGGAACTGCTGGTGATCGGCTTTGTTTCTACCGGTTTTTCCACTGCCGGCTTTTCATTTACTGCTGCGGTCTCCTGATTCATGGCAGCGCCGATGTCCTCAATGATGGTTTCCTTCTTTGCGGACCTTGCTGTACTTCTCGCCGTTTCCGCCGTTGGCATTCCTTTGGAGTCTTCGTTTTCTTTACCGCTTTCTGCCTCCTGCTCATGCTCCTGTTCTTCAACAGCATTCTGAACATTCTGTATGATTGCTGCCCGATTTACCTTAATCCGTGGTTTTTTCACTACCGGTCTTGTAACTACGATATCATCCAGTTCTTTCTTCTCACTGTCGCCGCCATTTACCAGCTGCTCAATCTTGGATTTGATCTCTTCTTCCGTTGCCGGCTTTTCTTCCTCCGGCTCTGTCTTTGCTTCGGCCTTTGGTTCTTCCTCCGGCTCTGTCTTTGCTTCAGCCTTTGGTTCTTCCTCCGGCTCTGCTTTTGCTTCGGCCTTTGGTTCTTCTTCCGGCTCTACTTTTGTTTCAACCTTTGGTTCTTCTTTCTCCGGCTCTGCCTTTATTTCTTCTTCCGGTTCTTCTTTCTCCGGCTCTGCCTTTACCTCAGCTTTTGGCTCTTCCTCCGGTTCTTCCTTTGCCTCAGCCTTTGGTTCTTCCTCCGGCTCTGCCTTTGCTTCAGCTTTTGGCTCTTCTTCCGTCTCTGCCTTTACCTCAGCTTTCGGCTCTGCCTTTACCTCAGCTTTCGGCTCTTCCTTTACCTCGGCTTTTGGCTCTTCCTCCGGCTCTGCCTTTGCCTCAGCTTTTGGTTCTTCCTCCGGTTCTGCTTTTGCCTCAGCTTTTGGCTCTTCCTCCGGCTCTGCCTTTGCCTCAGCCTTTATTTCTTCTTCCGGCTCTTCCGGTTCTAACTTGATGGCCGGTTCTGCTGACGCAGGCTCAAAATCTTCTTCGTCCTCCTCATCTTCTTCATCGTCTCCGATTTCCGGAAGGACGTCATCCGCATCACCCAGACTGCTCATAATATCATTAATGCTATCCGGTTTCTCTGTTTGTTCTTCCGGCTCCTCATTCACAGTATTTACAACTTCTGCACCGTCATCCGTTGCAATTCCTTCATCCGCAACAAAATCTATCCCCGCATCCTCCATCAAAGCCTCTGTCAGACCGATAAGTCCCCGGAGATTGAAAGAATTTCCATTGATATATGTAAGAAGCTGTCCAACATAGGATAGATCTTCATCTACATTATATCTCAAATTTGCCAGGAACTGCCTTACGAATCCCTTAAATTCCAATGACAGGGAGGCATCGCTCTCCACAGGAAGACAGATAAACTGCAAGTCCAGTGTATCCGGATTAATGTATATAAATCCTTTATTTAACAGAATATAAGCAAGATGAATCGCCTGTTCCTTGAGTCCTACCAGTCCGAGAGCGATATTTCTCACAATGCGAAATACCTGTTCACGATTCATGACACTTCCGGTAAATTTTTCCAGTGTCATTTTGCCTGTGATATCATAGGTCAGATAATCATAATCATCATCTTCTTCATATATGACCTTTACTAATTCTTTTAACGGATGTTCTTCACAATAATCCAGAACCTCCTCATCCAGCTCACAATCCTCTCCCATAATGTAAGTCAGATATCGTTCTCTTCCAATGTTTTTTGCTATGAAGCTGAAACTTCTCATGGCGCCCCTCCTATGATAATTATTGAAACGCTCAAACACATCCGCCTGAGCCGTGATTATTCTTCACCATTCTGTGTGTCAATATGTTCTTCGTAAGTCTCCGTAAATACATGAGTTCCCAATTCTTCATTATCCGTATGGTAATAGAGGTAATTATGCTCCTCCGGATAAAGAGCCGCTTTGATACAGGCAAGTCCGGGATTACAGATCGGTCCTACCGGTAGGCCGGTATATTTGTAAGTGTTATATGGAGAATCAATTTCCAGATCCTCATAAGACACGCTTGTCTGATCATACATACCTTCAGTCAGTGGATAAAGCACTGTTGGATCAACCTGCAGCATCATGTCTTTTTTCAGCCGGTTATTGATAACGCCCGCAACAATCGCACGCTCCTCCGGCACTTTACATTCCCGTTCGATCATGGACGCTCTTGTCACTACATCATAAGAACTGTAACCCATGGCTTCCGCCTGTTCTCTCAGTTCCTCTGTATAATAATTATCAAATGTCCGGAGCATCCATTCCACCAGAGATTTGGCAGTCGTGTCCGGATAAATATCATAAGTTGCAGGGAACAGATATCCCTCCAGCTTATACCGCACATTTGCGCCTGCCGGAATATCGTTCAGATAAGGAAAATCCGTTGCCGTCACAGAACGTACCGCATTTAAAAATTCCTGCTTGGTACAGATGCCCTGCTTCTCACAGCGGACGGCAATCTGATCGACCGTAAATCCTTCCGGTATAACCAGTTGGTCGATCGGCTGGTTTGCTTCTACGGTCGGCGACATGACTTTCATCATGTCTAAGGTGTTCATACCTGTATTTAAAGTAAAGGTTCCGCTCTGCAATCTGCCCCGGTACTCGGAATTTTTCAGACGTTTTACAAACGCGCCCTCGAATTGGATGAGACCGTTCTTCTTCAATATAGAGGCGATTTCCCTTGCCGACGCTTTCTCCGGAATCTCGATCACAACATCTCTTCCGGGATTTGTCTCTGTGGATGTATATTCCTGCTGATATGCGTTGTAATAATCCTTAACATAGGTTCCGACAATGGAGCAAAGCAGCACAGCCGCAACAACGCCGATCAGAAGCTTAATCAGTTTCACTACTTTCACTTTGATACCTCATTCATACCCAAGTTATCTTTCTGTTAAATGACATACTTGAAGTAATTTTACATTAATGATATTATACTATCATCTTTTATTCATAATTTCAAGAAAGGATGATATATTTTGGCAAATCCAATCGTTACCATTCAAATGGCGGACGGAGATATAATGAAATTAGAATTATATCCCGAAATCGCGCCAAACACAGTCAACAATTTTATTTCTCTGGTGAAGAAAGGCTTCTATGACGGATTGACTTTCCACAGGGTAATCAGCGGCTTCATGATCCAGGGCGGCTGTCCGGAGGGGAACGGAACCGGCGGTCCCGGATATTCCATCCGAGGCGAATTTGCAAGAAACGGTTTTGCAAATGATCTAAAGCATACCGAGGGCGTTATTTCCATGGCGCGTTCCATGATGCCGGATTCCGCAGGCTCGCAGTTCTTTATCATGCATAAGACAAGTCCGCATCTGGACGGTCAGTATGCCGCATTTGGAAAGATCATCGAGGGCATGGATGTGGTAAATAAGATTGCCGCTGTTCCGACTGCACCGAATGACCGGCCGTATGAGGCACAGATCATGAAGAGCGTAACCGTGGACACCATGGGAACCGACTATCCGGAACCGGAAAAGCTGGCGCGCTGATACAGTAAAGGGGACTGCCTGAGCAGCCCCCTTATTTCTTGTCTGAAAACGAATCCGGTACAACCGGATTACGCAATCTGTCTTTCGCATTAAACCAATCCCCAATAATTACTCAAAGTGGCAAAATAATCATCCGGTTTTTCCGCCCGCCGGATTTCCAGTACGGAACCGTCTTCCCGAAGAAGAAGCTCTGCCGATCTCAATTTGCCGTTATAGTTGTAGCCCATAGAAAATCCATGCGCTCCCGTATCATGGATTACAATATAATCGCCGATATCAATTTTCGGAAGCTTCCGGTCTATGGCGAATTTATCGTTGTTCTCGCAGAGCGAACCTACGATATCATAAACGTGGTCGCAAGGCTCATTTTCTTTACCAAGCACCGTAATATGATGATATGCGCCATACATTGCCGGACGCATGAGATTCACGGCACAGGCGTCCAGGCCGATATATTCCTTGTAAATATGTTTTTCATGGATAGCGGTTGTAACCAGATGTCCGTACGGCGCCAGCATATACCGTCCTAATTCCGTATAAATCTTTACTTTACCGAGTCCCGCAGGAACCAAGACTTCCTCATAAGCTTTCCGCACGCCTTCACCGATCGCCATAATATCGTTCGGTTCCTGATCCGGCAGGTATGGAACGCCGATTCCGCCGGAAAGATTGATAAAACTCAGTTTAATCCCTGTCTTTTCCTTTACTTCCACGGCTGCCTCAAATAATATTCTGGCAAGCTTCGGATAATATTCATTGGTAAGGGTATTGCTCGCAAGGAACGAATGCATACCAAATTCCATAACGCCCTCTTTTTTGAGGTCTTTGTATGCCTGAATCATCTGCTCCTTTGTCATTCCATATTTTGCCTCGCCGGGATTGTCCATAATGGTCGTAGAGATTGCGAACTCCCCGCCCGGATTGTAACGGCAGCTCATTTTGAGGGGCAGTTCCCCTTTCCTTCATACCTTCTTCAAAAACTCGATATGGGTATAGTCATCCAGATTGATCGTCGCTCCCAGATTGACTGCCAGCTTGAAATCTTCCGGCGGAGTGTCATTAGAGGAAAACATGATCTCCTCTCCCCGAATACCCACTCTGTTGGAAAGAAGAAGCTCTGTATAGGAGGAGCAGTCAGCGCCGCAGCCCTCGTCTTTCAATATCTTCAATATAGATGGATTCGGCGTTGCCTTAACTGCAAAGAATTCCTTATAACCTTTATTCCATGAAAATGCTTCTTTTAATTTTCTGGCATTCTCACGTATTCCTTTTTCATCATAAATGTAAAACGGCGTTTTATGTTTTTTTACGATCTGGTCTATCATCTCTTTTGTCACAAAGGCTTCTTTCATAATTTTTATCCCCTTTTTCACTATTTTTCTAACTCTAAGATTATTCATAATTTTAGCTTTTGTCAACATGAAAAAAAAGATTGTTTTTTTTTTATATATTCTTTATACTATTTTTTGTTATTTATAATACGTGTTGACTATTTCGAAAAGGAGTTTACTATGTCTGATGGTGTTTTTTCTGCGGACAGTCCGATTGTCCGTTTTTTAAACCGTTTTGCGGATATTCTGATCCTATCGCTGACGTTTTCGCTTTTCTGCGTACCTGTTTTCACGATCGGAGCGGCCTTGTCCGCCGCCTCCTATGTAAGCATTAAAGCGGTAAGCGGGGAGGACGGTTATGTATTCAAGCGTTTCTGGTCCAGCTTCAAAAAAAATTTCAAGCAGGCGACGCCGATCTGGCTGCTTATGCTTCTCATCGGTTTTGTCCTGAGTTTCGATCTGTATTTCTGGGTACAGGTAAATGCCACAAATAATATTTTTATCGCAAAACCGCTGATCATCGTAAGCGTAGTCATGCTGTTTGCATATGCCATGATCCTCGTGCATCTGTTTGCCCTGATTGGCAATTATGAAAATAAAACAAAGACTGCGGTAAAGAATGCGTTCCTGATCGGGCTGAATAAACTACCGGCTACGATCTTTATCATTTTTATATGCCTGGCGCTGGCTTATACCGTCTGGCACATCCCAATCATCGGAGTCGTCTTTGTGGTAATCGGCGCAGGGCTTTTGAGTTATCTGATCGCTTTCATACATAAAAATATCTTCCGTTCCATTTCAGCAGCTTCTGAGAAAGCCCGAAAGGAACTGGCAGAAGAAGCCGAAGACTCCAACGAAACAGACGAACCGGATGAAACTGATGAGCCGGATGAAACTGATGAGCCGGATGAAACTGATGAAGTAAATGAAACAGACAAGCCGGATGAACCGGGTGTGACAGACAAAAAAGAAAAACCGAATAAACCGGATGATAAATAAACGATATAATAAGCAAATATATGCAAAAAACTCCGTATAAGAATGATTCCTATACGGAGTTCTTTTTCATTGTGCTATATATCGTGAATGCTATATTTCGTTATATCATCTGACGATTAGCTTAATTCGTCTACCAGTTTCTTAAGCGCTGCCAGTGCTTCATCCGGAAGTGCGTCATAGCCGCCCTTTGCAGTATTGAACTTATCAACTGCATCAACACGGTTCTGCATTGCAGCCTTTAACTGCGCCTTATAATCCGCGTCATCCAGATTCGGAACGAAGCCTTCCCAATCCATGATCTCAATATCCTCGAACGGTCCCCACTGATGGAATGCTGCACGTCTCTCAACGATTGCTTCCAGAATTCCCAGCGTATCGCTCGGCTGGCACTTCTTGCCCATGAAATCACCGGTATTTACGATGTAGCAGTCTACGTTCTTCTCTTCTACCAGCTTCTTGAACTTCACATAGTCATTTACCAGCGGATAAGTACGGAACGGGTTTGCATAAGGAACGATACGAAGCGCATTCATATCGGTGCCTGCTTTTACACGTTCTGCCGTAGAAGTCTTTGTTGCAAGGGTTGCGCCCATAACAGATGCAAGCGCTGCGCCTTTCAGCTTAACAACCGGCGGAATGGTTGGATCCTTCATAATCCAGAAAATAGCGTTTACAGGAGCGTCAATCCGATCCACACGGTTCGGAGACCATAACTTGGACTTGATGGCACGTCCGTTGCCGTTTCTGATATCCTCGGTTACAAGCTGGATCTTTCCATCCTCGTCCATGGTTGCGGAGCAGTTCTGTGCGGAAAGAAGATATTTATTATCCGGACAGCCTGTCGGATAGTCTGCTGTCTTATCAAAGTAGGTCGGCTCCAGTGCGATTGATGCACAGGTGTCGGAGTTAATGATGAATGCGTCATCATGCAGGACTTTGATAGACGGATACTTGTTGTTATGCTTTGCATGGGTAAGTGTTGACTTACCGGAGCCTGACAGACCGAATACGGCTGCAACATACTTAGAACCGTCATCCAGCGTATATTCTTTCTGACCGCCGTGGCAGGAAGCATAACCGTTTCTGTTTGCGATTGCCCATGCCATAGTCAGCGTGCCCTTCTTATGCTCGCCGAAATACTTCATACCAAGAATGGCTGCGCAGTTTGCGTCCGTATCGAAATAACAGCAGGTGAGGTCGTCACTTAAACAGCTGTAATCTACATCCGGACTTGGAGTCGGTACCCACTGCGGATCAGAGAAGATATAAATATCTGCTTCCTTTCCGTCTCCTACTGCCTTGGATGTCTTATACATCTTTACATATTCATCAGACATATACTGGAAGTTGATCATCCAGTTATAAAGAAGATTCTCTTCTCCTTCCGGAATCAGAAGGTGTGCCTTAACCATGAATTCGGAATCCAGACCTACAAAACAGGTTGCATGATAGAGTTTCTTGAACCTTGTCTTATAAATCGCATCCATAACTACTTTATCCAGTTTTGTATCATCAACTCCCGGCTCGCCCTTGATCCGTCTTGCTGCTGCATAACGTCCGGTTACTGCACCGTCGTTGAACAGTAAAACCTTTGCGTCTTCCGGCAGACCGAATTCTTCACCTCTGTAAACAGGCATATCCGTTACGATGGTTCCCGGTGAATTCTTTGCAAGATTATACGCTTCCTTCAGCGTATTGACAGGAACTACATTGTTGCCGTAAAAGGCAGCCTCGATAATGGAACGGGTTTTGGAGAAACCGACTTTTCCCTTTCCAATCTCGTTTAATGGGTACATTGCTTTTGTTGCCATTTTAATTCCTCCTCATTTATGTTAAACTTTAGCGACTGACATTAGTATATCGGCACTTTTTCCAGAAGTCAATCCCTTATTTGCCCGATAAATAAGCAAGTCTATCGGTCCTTACCGGTTCTTCACAATATATTGATTTACTTTTTCTTTTAAGAGATCGTACTGACATGGGCCTGCATCCAATATCACTGTGTTGAACGCCACGACGTCAAATTTATCTCCAAGTTCTTTCTCTGCATATTCCCGCAGTTCCTTCAGTTCGTAGTATCCGGTAACATAACTCTGATAAACGGCAGGATCTGCGGCAAGGGTATTGAATAATTCCTCAGCCGCCGAACCGTCAAAGCCCTTCTCAGTCATCCATGAACTCAGCTTATCCATATCCCAGCCTTCGTAATTGACACCGATATCCGCGCGTCCCATAGCAAGATAACTCATTTCATCATTGATCTGATAAAGTTCCGCCAATGCTTCGGCATATTCATCATTTTCAAAATCATATGCATTGACTGCGTCATAGCAGGCGTACATAGCCCAGCCTTCTTTGTATCCGAGAAAACCGTAGAGCGTCCGTACAGGCTCCGGATCTGTTGACATATAATAAGCATTCTGGAACATATGTCCCGGACAGCCTTCATGCGCAAGCGTCGTCCAAAGACCTTCCGGATGCGCGCCGTTTACATAGATGATGTTATTATCCGGATCGTCAATAGCAGGACTCATATAGTAGGCCAGCGTATTTTCCATAATGCTTTCCAGACTCTCATCCAGATAATCGGCAGTATATGGGATCTTACCCATTTCCGGATAATTATCCGTTGCTGTTTCCATGAGGGTATCGATCATTTCGTCTACCGTCATGCTGTCCGCGCCGGAAAAGAGCGTATCATAATTATCACTGAAATAATTAAATGCGTCCGGATTTGAAAGGTATACCGTATAAAGCTGTCCCATCAGATTGTCATACCGTTCATCCAGCATCGTAATGACTTCTTCCGGCGTCTTTGCGGTACCGGCATACTGTTTCAGCAGATATGCGTAATATTCTTTGCCGCCTTCATAACCGCAGATTCCGCCGTCAACTTTTCCCTGCCCCTTTAACTCCTGAAAAACGGAGATCGTATTTTCAAAAGCCGGGATCAGGCTTTCCGTTACTGCCTTTTTATTCTGCGCCTTAAAATCTTCTTTTTCCTCATCCGTAAGGAAATCCAGCTCATCCACGCGGGAATCAAAGGAGGCGATCAGAAAATGGTCGTCCTTCTTTTCGATAAAGGTTTCACACTGCTCGATCACGCTGTCACAGGAAGCGTCTGACATAAAATATCCTTTTTCCGCTTTTACCCGTTCAAAATCCAGATATCCCTGAAAATATGCCGGAACGTCATTCAAAAGCGCAATATAAGTTTCCACGTCTTCTTTATTATAAAATGTATAATCTGTAAAATACGTTGCGATGTTGGACTGGAGTCCGCGCATTGGCGAAAACGGTTCATAGAGATAAATATGATCATAGGATATGGCTTCTGTTTCCAGATACTCATCCAGAACATCATAGGTGAACTTCTCATCTTCCGTCAGACCGTTATAATTGATCGCCTTGAGTCTGCCGTACCATTCATCAAATTCTGCTTTGTCTTTCTGAATGGCTTCCTCGGACATATCCGGATCGCCCAATGTCGGTGTTTCCGGCGGTGCGATACCGAACTTGCTTCCGTCTTTTACCGTATAATGATATGTCAGGGAATCGCTTGTTACTTCTTCTGCAAAATAATCGTCCAGAAATTTCTCAAACTCCTGCTGTGCTTCGGGATCCGGTTCGCCCGGCGCTTCTGTCGTAATCTCTTCCGTATCGCCGCTTGTCACTTCTTCGCTGGTGTCTTGCTCTGTCTTTTCCTCGGTCGTTCCTCTTCCCTCCATCACGTCATTTCCGCACGCTGAAAGGGAAACTGACATTGCAGCGACAAGAATAACTGCCAAGCCTTTTTTCCACCTTTTTAACATTCACTTCTCCTCCAATCATCGAAATGCATTTCATTTTTCATATATCGTTAGTATAACCATATCGTATCTATAATTCAACATTGTTTTTACGGTATATTTGCAAATTTTTCTGTTAGATTTTTGTTGCCGATACGTTTTCTCTGTCAATACGCTTTCTCTGTGCAGATACATCGGTTCCGGGACCGCTTGCGCTTAAATTCGCACGCAGCGGTTCTAAGCGCACACTGCGCTTACGCTTGTGTTCGCTAAGAACCGGCGGCTCATATGTCCCGGAATTGAGGTACTCTGCGGCTTGAAAGCTGTTCTCTGCAAGGATACATATACTTATTTTTCGTTTAGGAGAAACTACTCATTAGATTTATTTATTGGGTGTTGCTTTTCAATTCTATGTATTTTAGTTTGGATGAAGTGGGGATTGAAGATTTCGGTGTTTTTCAGTATAATGCATGTGAATGAAACGGATTTATGATTGATAGAAAGGCTGGAAACATGAAAGATCAGAATGACCGGAAATCATCTAACAAAGATACGAAAAAATCCAATCCGGTACTGCGTGCATTAAAAAAAGAACCGGTACTTGTCGTTTCGGCTCTCTGTATGCTGATTTCCATGTTTTTTGTTCCGCCTTCAAAAGATTATGTAAACTATATTGATTTTCGGGTACTGGTTCTTCTATTCTGCCTGATGGCGGTGGTGGCAGGACTTCAGCGTCACGGACTCTTTAACTGGCTGGCATGCAAGGTTCTAAGCGGCAAAATGCAGCGCCGGAAATTATTCCTGCTTCTGATCCTGCTTCCTTTCTTTTCCTCTATGCTGGTAACAAATGACGTCGCCCTCATCACATTTGTTCCTTTTGCCGTTCTGGTACTGGGACTTACCGGTCAGCAAAACTATATGATCTTCGTTGTAGTCATGCAGACCGTTGCTGCAAATCTGGGAAGTATGGCAACTCCTGTAGGAAATCCCCAGAATCTTTATCTCTATTCTGCTTTCCGCCTGTCAGCGGCAGATTTCTTCCGTACTGTTCTTCCTTTTACTCTGCTTGCACTGCCACTGCTTCTTATCAGCGTGGTTTTCTGCAAAAAGAGCGAAATCACCGTCGAACTTTCAGATAAGGACGCAGCTCTGAACCGCAGTCATATCTTCCTTCATCTGATCCTGTTTTTACTCTGCCTTCTATCGGTTTTCCATGTTCTGGATTACCGGATCCTTCTGGCAGTTATCTGTGCAGCGCTCCTTATCATGGACCGGACAGTCTTTGGTTCTGTGGACTACAGTCTGCTGCTTACATTTGTCTGCTTTTTCGTATTTGCCGGAAATATCGGCGCCATTGATACCATCCGGACATTTCTACAGAATCTGCTGGCAGATAATCCTCTTCTTACTTCCATTCTGGCAAGTCAGGTCATCAGTAATGTGCCGGCGGCGGTTCTTCTGTCCGGCTTTACGCAGAACTGGCAGGCGCTTCTTCTTGGGGCGGACATCGGCGGACTTGGAACTCCGATCGCGTCGCTTGCAAGCCTGATATCTTTCCGGATTTACATGAAGAGTCAGGGCGCAAAAGCAGGAAAATACATGGGATTTTTTATGCTGGTGAATGTGATTGGGCTTGTGCTGTTTTATGTTGCTGCCGTCATTTTATTATAGGATGCCGGATAACGGTTTTCAGCTTTTCAGGGGCTACCCGTCTTGCATCACTCAGATAAATTTCATGATGAAGCCTGCCACCTGAAAAATCAGTCCTGTATCCCTGTTGTTCTATAAAATCATTCATCTTATCTATCGTTTCCGGTTCGTTGTCATATGAACCGATGTGCATACACTGAACGCACAGACCTTCGTCATACGCCAGAAATTCCACTTTTGAAAAATCCTGTTTTTTCTTCCTTGTCGCCTCATCAATTGCCCAGTCGAAATCTTCTTTCGTGACAAAATCCGGCAGCCGTATGACGGAAATAAACTGAAAATCTTCCTTCCGTCCGTAATCAATTCCTTCCGTATTTTCCTGCCACCAGAAACCTTCCAGCGGCGGCACCACATAATCAAAATATCCTTCTATTTTATGACTCCCCATTTTGCTCATTTTTATCATAAACGCAATCGCATACAGAAGCCCGATGCTCTGTTTATATTCGCTTCCTTCTTCGTTCGGATTCCCGCTGCCCCGCACTGCGATGTAATTCATTGGCGGAACTTCCACGATTTCCGGTTTATTTTTCGGCATATAAAACTCTTTATACTCTTTCTTGTAATCAAACGCCATTTTTATTCCTCCTGTAAAACTTTTACGTTGTTTTTTCTTATATGAATTTCTAATTCCGATACTATTATAAATCATAAAACAGCGCAACATATATCATGGTTTTATTATAATCAATGGGAAATTACAATACCAGAATTTCAATTTAGGTTAGTAAAAAAGCAGATTGTCATGTAGGATATATATTTATAACAATATATACAAAGGAGAAAACCAATGAATAATTTGCAGACACTCGTAAATGATTATCTGACATATTGTGCAGAGCAAAAACGTCTGAATGAGAAAACCTTAAAAGCATACCAGATTGATCTGAGACAATTTTCAGAACAGTCACCCACAGATGAAATCATGGATATAAATTCTGCTGTGCTCGAAATCTACATTGCCGCCTTACATCAGCATTTCCAACCGAAAACAGTAAAACGGAAAATTGCTTCATTGAAAGCTTTTTTTCATTATCTGGAATACAAAGACATCCTAGAACGAAATCCTTTTAATAAATTACAAATCCATTTCCGAGAGCCGGTCAAACTGCCCAAAACAATTCCGTTACATATTGTTGAAACATTTCTCAGCACTATTTATTCACAGCAGAGCAATGCAAAAACTGATTATCAAAGAAGAAATGCTTTGCGTGATACGGCAGTTGCGGAATTTTTATTTGCAAGCGGTGTACGGATATCGGAACTTTGCATGCTACATACGAATGATGTGAATTTATATGACGGAACCATACTCATATATGGAAAAGGCGACAAGGAACGCCGGATTCAAATTGGCAATGAATCCGTTCTGTCTATTTTAAATAAATATCAGAAGGAATTTCATTATGAAATAGAACAATGTAACCATTTCTTTGTTAATCAAAACGGAAAGCCTCTGTCCGATCAATCCGTTCGAAGAATGATCAATAAATACACCGACATGGCTTCTATTCAAATGCATATCACGCCTCATATGTTTCGGCACACATTCGCTACTTCCTTACTTGAAGCTGATGTGGATATTCGCTATATTCAGGAAATGCTCGGACACAGTTCAATTAATATTACTGAAATATATACACATGTAGCAGTAGCAAAACAAAGGGATATTTTGATAGAAAAGCATCCAAGGAGGTATTTTAATTTGTAGAGAGAATCAAGGAGGAAAGCTCTCTAAATAAGAGATTTCCAACCTCCCATGCCAACATACATACCGCTCAGAATACGGCAGTTCAACCAATTTATCAAGTGATACACCTTTTTAGTGTAGTAATAATATAGAGATTAGTCCAAAGGTGGCTAATCTCTTGTTGCTTATCGCCTTCTATAGCAACTATTATTGATCAGTCGTGCATACCTCAGTCCACAATTATCTGTTCCATAAAACTACTTGTGTCTATGTGTTGTTTCCTTCTCTCCCCTCTGCTTTTATCGCCTCTAAACCTCTCCCTCCCCTTAAGGTGAAAACTCTTTCCTCACATTTATTTACCACATTTACTGATACTTCTATAACTTTTAGACTTCAGCTCTTATCACAGACTTATCCATATTTTCCAGCCTTCTAACTGTATTACTCCAACAAACTAAGTTCTTACCTAAACCTTCCTTCAAATTTCATCTCACGATAGACACACTTACTGTATAGTTATTTACTTCCTCGTTGCCTAGACTCACTCGGAACATTCACCCACAAGAATATAACCTTGTCGAGGTGAACTAGGCAATTTTCCCCTATGGATTTAAAAGTCGTCTTTTGGAGATGGATAATTAAATATTATCCAACAATAATTCTGCAAGGAGAAATTTTAAATGAAAAATAATTTTGCTCAAAAGTTTTGGAAGGATTTTGAATTATTGTCATTAGAATATATACATGATCAATACAAAGATTCTTCGGCAAAATGTATTCATACATCTTTTATAAATGATGGTGGATATGATGGTAGTTTAAGTATTAACTTAACAAAGAATGACTCTCCTATTATACATGAGGTATTAAGTTTAATAGAAGCAAAATTACGTACAGATACAAATATTACTATCCACGATTTTGCTGCTTCTATAATTGCTGCCTATAATTATTCTGCAAATATCTTATATGTAGTTTCTAATATGAATTTTACTAATGCAACACGAAAAATCACAGAAACATTTTCTAATAAAGTAAACTTGAAAATCATTCTTATAGATGGGAATTATTTACTGGATTGGTTAGAAAGAAAAAGTATTAAATCTTATAAAAGGGTCTTTATTTCAGAATTGATTTCATCAATTAAAAATAATAAGGCAAACAACAAGGATCGTTTTGCGTGTATTAATGACAATAATAATGAAAAAGAAATTACTGAAAATATACTATTGGATTACATACATTTTAAACCAGAAAAATTATTTGGCATTACTGCAAAAGAAACTAAAGAAAAAATCGTCCAATTATTATGTAAAGTATATTCGCCTGATAGGTTGGTAATATTACAAGGACCTACTGGAACTGGAAAATCTACTATTATAACAAATGTAGGATATGAACTCCAACAAAAAGATTTTTTATTTAATATACTGGATGGTGCCAATGAAGATTCCTTATCAATAAGAAATATTTTTCTATGGGTTTTAAAATCTTTATGGGGAATAGATCCTTTGAAAATTTATACACCACAGAATATTGTGGAATTCATTGATCTAATTTGCATTACGGAGGATACTATAGTTGATTCAACTATAAAAGAAACTATTCGTGAATTATTTCTTTTATCAAATGACATTCTTAAAGAACAAAGCGATTTATATATAACATATTTATTAAGGTATCTAAATACTATTTTAAAAAATAGAAAAGGGAAAAATCGCACTGTATTGGCATTTGAAAATCTTCAATACTTAGAACAGCCTATTTTTGACTTTGTTATAGCTTTGATTAGATGTCTAATTCAGAATAATGTTGGTATTATAATAGAATTAGCTGAAAATAATGCAAAGAAAAAGGCAAGAAATGATTGGCTTACTGGTCAGCAAGCAATTTTACATTTAGGTCAACATGGACACATATATAAATTACATGATTTTGAAATGCGGGATGCAAAAGATTATTTATCTGAAAATCTTCCTAGTTTAACTGATGATTATTACCAATACATTATAAAATACATTGGGTTAAAACCTATTTTTTTAAAATATGCTGTTAATTGGCTTATTATAAATAATATAGTTTTATCAAGTTCAAAGCAAACTTACTATACAGTAGCAAAACCAGATGTTTTTTTTAGTGGAATAACTCCAGATCAAAATATAAGAATCATTGAAGATATCATTCATTATTATCAATGGAATATAACAGAATTTCAAGATACTATTATTGAATTATTTGAAATCGCTGTATTATTAGATGGGACAATCAATTATTCTTTGCTTCAAAAAATATATGGAGAATACTCTATTCAAAAAATAATTCAATATTTGATTGATACTGGATTATTCATACAAAATTCAACTGGAATCAATACAAATCATGAGCTTGTATTAACTGCACTTTCTAATACAAGTCTTTCAGCATATCAATTTTGTGCTGCACAAAAAATATATGCAGCACTCGATGTAATAGAAGATAAGACTTATGTGCGATGTAAAAAAGCTGATTTGCTAATCATAATGAAAAAATGGGAAAAGTTCAATGACGTAGCTTTTCAAATTGGAAAAGATTTTTTTGAAATTGGTGAGTATGTAAAATGCATAAAGTATTTATCCCTTTGCAGGAAATATTTTGGGAAAATGCAAGTACAAAATCAACATCAGTTACTGATAATTATGTTCTATGAATTATTTGCATATGAGAAAATAGGTCAAGGAGAATCTTGCAAAAAATTATTTGAACAATTTCAACATCAAATAAATATAGAAAAAAAAAGAACAAAAGCTGATTGCGAGATATTTATATTGACATTAGAAAAACTATATATGTCAAGATATGCAAATTCACTAAATCAATATAAATTGGCAAAAGATATGTTAGCATATGCTAAACGTAACTACAATAAAATATCTACAGAATTATATACTACGATATGTTATGAATATGCTCTTATTGAGAAAAAATATGTATCACTTAATAGTGCCATTGATTTTTTAAAGAGTGAGAAAAAAGTTCTTTCAAATTCTATAGAACTAGATATTGAATACCAGTCACATGAGGCTGCTAAATATCTTAATTCAAAACCGGATAAAGCATTGCCTTTTTATAGAAATATCATTAAATATTCGGGAATTTCAAAAAAGTATAATAAAAAAATAGGACATGCATATGTTGATATTATGAATTGTTATCTTCTTTTAGAGGACTGGGTAAATTTTGAGAATGAATACTTGCAAGTATTAGAATATCTGCAATCAAATACATTGTATGCAGAAGAGGGAAGATTATATAATATTGAGGGGTTATATTACTGGATAAAGAATGATTTGACATCGGCAGAAAAGTCTTTTAAGGATTCTCAATTTTACTTTGGATTAGGGAATAATCAAATGAACAGTGTTATTGCAAAAATAAATTATATTGGTCTTCTTTCTGAATTAAAAAAGGAGGATGAAGCTATATTAGAACTCTCTATTGCAAGCGAGCAGATAATCAATATATATAGTGTTTTATTTGAGCAAATTGAAAACACAAAAGTTTATAATAAGTATCGTGAATATATAGCATTATTAGTGCTCATAAAATATGCATATAAATTAAATCAAATCGAGGTAATTGATAAAATAATTAGCAAAGTTCAGATAAAATCTTTAAAACCACATGTTAAACAATTTATTGAAGGGATATATCCTGTTGATGTGTTTTTAGATACCTGTATTATTCATAAAGATATAATAACTCTAACACGATAGTTATAGTAAGAGATGTTACAAAAAATGAATGTTTTATCAGAAAGCAGTACTTTATATAATCATTTATGTGGATAAATTATAATTAAAGTGCAAAATAAATATATGCTGATCATACAAACAGAAATCGAAACTGAAGTAAAGCTCCTATCTAGAATCTAATTATTTTGCTTGAATTATTTTTATGGCTTGTTCTAAATCGAAATAGTCTTAGTAAATGCTATAGTTAATCATCTATTTTGATATTAAATAACATCTCATCTTATATCAATATATTTTTCCGAAAACTGAGATAAAAAGTTGATCTCTTCTTGGTATTTGTCATATTGAACTGTATTTAAATAGAAGATTGATTTTTCAAATGCAATAATAAAAATCCATCCAATACATAGTTCCTTATTATCCTCTGAGATAAAACCATTTATGCAATTTTCAATAAAATTATAGTTCCTATGCGGAGTAGGGATGGCTAAAAGATAACTGTGTAGAAAGTCTGCCGTCATTCTTACAATATCCCCTCTATATAGACTCACAGCACTTTTAAACATATATACACAATTTATATCATCAAATACAATATTATCTATAGAACAATTTGCAAGACAAATCCCATACTGCGTTTTATATTTATTTGCTATTGAATATAGATAATCCAAGGCTTTGTTATACAATGATATAATCTTTTCAGTTGTGTTATTATATAAATCATTTATAAAAAAATCCAATTGACGAATTGATAGACTATAATTAATATTATGGCTGGGATAAAAAAATTCAGGAGCTTTTTTATTATATTTTTTATATGTATCCTTAATCTCATCTATATTATATTTACGCCAGTTTCTTTCAAAAAGAAATTCTTCGATATGTATATCTTCTACATTATTCAAACCAAATTCATATAATAGTTTTTTTATTCCTTGTTGTATTGCTGAATCTTTTAAATCTTTCCAACTCAGACATGAATAAGTTTTCTTTATGTATATATAATGATTATCTATATATTTTAGAATAGGACAGATTTTTAAATTAGTTGCATACTTTTCTCGAAGGTATTGATCAGCGCGCTTATCTAATTTAGGTTCATCTTCAAAAAAATAATATGAGGTATTAATCAGCCTAGTATAAGGTTGTTTTATTTCATATTCACATGTTTCAAATTTTACTATCCATGTGGCAGCATCATTTGAATCAATCGGGGTTAATTTTATTATTTTTTTTTGATATAAAGATTCTATAAGTGATTTGAGATTGCCAATAGTAATTACATCATTAAAGTATGGATATATATTTATATAGTCTTTATAACCTTTGACTATATGAATCAATCCGCTTTCAGCAAAATTTTTTTCTACACTATTTAATGCCGCAGCATAAACTTTCTGATGCGCCTCATAAAAATTCCATTCATCAAGAACTGTATGCATATATTTTTTTGCATTTATACCAAGTGAATTAGATAAATATGGTTGCTTAATAAATAAACACATTGTTTGATATAATAAATCAATATCGCCAAAGTTAACTAGAAAACCATTATACCAATTGTAGATATAATCAGCGCCAAATCCACAAGGAGTAGCAATTACAGGGATTCCGAGTGCTAATGCTTCAACAATTACTCTTCCGCCTGGTTCATAAGATGAATGCATAATGAGAGCATGTGTTTTTAACATCAATGTGCTTATTCCCCGTTGATCTAAATATCCCCACCAGACTATATTTCCATTTTTTTCATATTCCTTTAAATTATATTTCTCATTCAGGTTTGTTCTTAAACATTCTATTTCATCTAGATTTCCACCAATAATCCAAAGTGCAGGACATAAATCTTTAAATACATTTTTCAAACGACACCATGCCTTTAAAATAATATCGACTCCCTTATTTTCAGCAATTCTACCACAATATAAAAAAGCATTTTTAATCCACCATTTATCAGTATTTTTAATACATGTTAATGTGTGTTCTAACTTAATATGCGATCTAGTACTTATATCCTTTTGATTTACTAAAAAGCGATATGGTATACCGAAATCATCATGAGAAGGATATAAAAAGTCATTGGAAACTGGACGGCCTAGAACCATTATTTTTTGAGGAGAAATATGATATAAATTTTTTAAATCATCGCGTTCGGAAGGAGTAATACAAAAAATATAGGAAGCTGATAAAAATACTTCCTGTTCAACTTTACTACGTTGGGGAAGTGCTTCAACAAGTCCAGCTTTTTGACGTCGAAGACCATTTGAAATAACTGTATGAACATAAGGAATATTTAATTTTTGACTAAGTTCTCTAGCCACCTGTCCAGAATTCCAGTAAACACTATGAATTAAGTCGGGTTTGTAGTTTAATTCCATTAAGGCTTGTTCTGTTTTTAATAAACTTGTATTGTGTAGTGCATACAATTCTTTTTTATCAATTGGATTTTCACTCTTTATAATTATTCTTTGTATTTTACAGGAGTCTGAAATTTCCTCATAATCTTTAAGATTTGTATGACTCTTTCTTGTAATTAATAGTATATTGGTGTCTTTATCTGAAAAATAAGTAAGAAGTTCTCTAATATAACTATGTGTTCCTCCACCCTCTCCGATACCTGCTGGAAGTGTAGGATCTGCATGTAAGGAAATTATTAATAAATTCATTTAAACCCTCCTGATTATAGTACTTTTTTTTCTGTACATTTATCTATAATATATTTCAACTTACTTGGTTGTTTAATTGATGCTTTTATCATCCAACACCCCCATAAAAAATAATTGTTTTTGTGTAAATAAGATTTTGAAATTTTGCAGCAAATATTAATATATGCTATTGGGTTTATTTGATAATAGGGCTTATATTTAATATATAATTTTAAATACCCGATTAAAGCAAAGTGTATATTTTGAGAAATTTGATAATGAGAATGCTGATAATGTTTAAATAAAATTTGATCTATTCCATACAGTTTATAGTTTTTGCTTACACGTAAACAAAAGTCATAATCTTGCCGAGCAGGAAAAGATGGATCAAAGCCATTAACTGAAAAGAAACATTCTCTGGTTACCATTATTTGAGAAGTGGTTCCTATGTAATTTTTAATTAAAAGATCTTCAAATTTGGGTTCTTGTATAAAATTACTATTATTACCATAGGGTAATTCTTCATAATGTAAGTGAGTGTATACATTTACCCCTTTACTAAAAACAAGACCATATCCTTTTTTCAACATTGCAATTTGTTTTGAAGCTTTGTCTGGCAACCACTCGTCATCATCATCAAGAAAAGCAATATATTCTCCCTCAGAATTGACTGCACCAATATTTCTCGCAACATTTGCACCCCTGTTTCCAAATTGCTTTATATATTTAATATCCTTTTCTTGGCAATATTTTTTAATAATTAATGAAAGTGAAGAATTATTCTCATTATCATCGACAATTAAAATCTCGATATTAGAATATGTCTGTATTTGTACACTTTTTACCGCACGGTCTACTATAGAGATTTGCCGATTATATGTTGGAATTATGACACTCAATAAATTCTTTTGCATTATTGTATCAACCTTATGTATTCTCAAAAGTGTAAAGATAATATTTAATTATCTATTATTTATTAATTAACCTCTTGACTGCTTTATCAAATTAAGTGTAGCCTTTTCAATATCAAAAGCTGTCTGTTTACCATCATACCATCGATCCCAAAAGTCAATGGTGGCACTTTTAGGTTTTTCATCTGGTTCATCAAGAATAATCTTAGACGGAAGCATGATCGCGTCCCCAACTACAATACATTCACCTACATCTAAATTAGGCAACATTTCCACAATACCTACTAATGAATCTGTTAACATTGCAGCTACAGCCGACTTATCCCTATCATTAATTACTTTCAAACTAACTATATTATTACACTGTGAAAATATTGTGGTATTCAGTTCCGCTGGTCTTTGAGATACAATCAATAGTCCAATTCCATATTTTCTACCCTCTTTAGCTATTTTTTCAAAGATTTCAAGAGATCTTTTCTCCACTGCCTTCATTTTAGACATATCATTCGGCATATAAATATGAGCTTCGTCACAAACTAACACTAAAGGATGCCTAACTTCATCTTTTGATGGACTCGTCCAAAATTGTATTTCATAAACGATTCGAGTTACAATTCCAATTACAACTGCTAACATATCAGATGGAACTTCTGACAAATCAATCACTTTTATCCTAGCATTATCCCTCCCCATAATCCTAGTTGCAAACTGATTCAGATAATCTGCTTCCATAGTTTCAACTTCATTAAATATAAAAGCATATTTTTTATCATCTAGTTTTGTTCTCATGCGAGTTATTAAATTAGTTAATTTATCATTATACTGCCCCTTTTTTGTTTTTGGCTGTCCTGTAGATTTTACAATTTCACCTGTATCAATTTCTAATACATTTTGATCCTCTAAGTATTCAATTAATCCTTTTGAAGAAAAAGGAACTGTGTGTCTGCTGTTACAACTTCTTCGGAAATTCCGGACATTTTCTCCTTAATATATGCTTTTTTATTTTGTAATATATAATTAATCACCGCAGCTCTCTGATTTGTTGAGGTTCCCTCTGAAGATTCAATAAATAGTGAATGAATTTCTTCATAATTAAAAAACCACAATGGAATATTCAGGCCACCGGGTTCATCACAAATCTTTATCTGATCTGCATAAGACAACTGATTATATTCTCCGTGCAAATCAAAAACAATCATATTCGCATATGGCAATTGAGCCGCTTTTTCTAAAATATTAGCAACTGTATAAGATTTTCCGCTACCTGTACTCCCCACAATACAAGCATGTCTTTGAAAAAAACGATTCCCATCTAATATTGCATCTACATCTTTATTGCTTGCAAAATATCCGAGTTTTAAGTTTTTACCAGCCTCTACATTACCACTAACAGCATTCATAATTAACTTCATTGCCATCTCATCTGCTCTATACACTTTACTGTTTATTTCTGGATATGTATTGATAACTCTTTTAAATCTATTTTCTTTTCCTGCACCATATTTATTATAAAAACTGCCAACTATATTAATGACGCAATAATTATTTGAGTTTATAATTTCATCTTCTTCTGATTCGTCATACTCAATCTTCTTTTTTGTAACCTTCGTAAGAATACCAATAAGTTTTTCATCTGCATGACTGCCTGCCAAAATGACAATGTCATTAATCTTTAAAGTGTTTAAGACAGCTTCATTTTCAACACAAACATGAATTTTCTTTGTATCTACGTTTTCTACAATTCCAATGCAATTCTTATCATCTAGATATTTATTAATATTATTATCTATCATTTTTTCTCCCTTCTAACAAAAAAATAAATCTGCAAACTGATCAATATCCCAACCAGATAAACCAATTTCAAATTTTTGAGACTTATAAATCATATACTCTGTTTGATTTTCCTGATAAAATATTGTAATATTCTTTCTTTCAAATGCTTTGTCAATTATTTCTGGTTTTACACATTTTGATAAAATAAGAACATTTTTTTGAAAACTATCAAACAAAGCCGTATCAAAGTGGTCATCATTAAATCCATAACCATAAATGAAAAGCGAATAATTATTTTCCGAATTCAATACTTCATTAAACTCTTCTCGCATACATCGAAAAGTATTATTAATTAGTCCTTCCTTATACTTAAAACTTCCTGGAGCAACAATATCGATAGCATCTATTCTTTGTCTCAAGAGATTATAATCATTACTCAAATATTCATTTCCAGATTCATGAATCCAATTAATAGAACCGTGTGGTTTAAATAATCTGATCCATAGCTGATTTTTACAATTATATAATATCTTTGGTTGTTTTAATAAGTTCTTATCAAATTTTGCAAACAGATTTCCCTTAAATCCTGTTATTACTCCAATATTTAATTTGTCACATACAATTTCAATAATTCGATCATAATTGGGGGTCATAATATCTATCAGCCCCTTATTAACACTAACCGTTCTTTTCAAATATTCTAACAATTTACAAAAACCTGTATTTTTATCATAAATCTCTTTATGCAACTTTTCTTCACTGTCTAATATGAATTCTGCGGTATAATTTTTAATTTTATTTACTAAAATACTTTCCGATTCAGCTAAATTTGCCAGACCAGCCTCTAAACCATTAGTAAAAATACTATTTACACGTTTTTTCCAAATTCTTTTTAGTTGCTTATTAGAGGATTTATCTATTTTTTCTTCTAAATGTTTTGCCAATTCTGTCATTCCTGGCACTCCATATGTCATAGAAAGTCCCGTCCCTAAGATAAGTTTAGGCATATTATTAGTAGAAAGATTTCTTTGTTTTATATCTTCTACTATCTCATTAAATTTATCTGAATGTATTTCTAATTTTTTAATTTCCATATTTTAACTTAAGTTTCCTTATTCTCATATTACTTTAAAACTATCTATAAGTATTAATTCTACTAAATCTAAATTTCCTCTAAAATTTTAGCGTATATTAATCATAATAAGTCTTTCTATTAATATAGTCAACAAGTTTATAAATAAAAATCAAAAGAAATTACCTACTTAAAATGACACTCTCTTTTCCATGACTTCATACGCAAGAATCACATCATTTGCCACCGGATATTTTTCATGCTTCACCGTATGATACCCCCTATGCGCATAAAACTGCCTTGCCGGAAGAGAAGCGTCTAGGACGGCAATCGCATATTCTACGGAAATCTCATTTTCAAGACATTGCATTATATACGTTCCAATTCCTCTGCTCTGATATTCCGGCAGAACATAAACTCTGGTGATATGATTTCCCGCACGACTTCCAGTCCCGATAATTTCATCATTCTGAAGAAATATACCTACATAACCATTTCTGATATCTTCTGCGATATGGTCTTTACTATGAAGCTCACAGAAAAAATCTACTACTTCCTGCGGATAATAGTTCGGGTAAATAGTTTTTATCGTCCTTTGAACAATTTCAAAAACTTTGTCCTGATTTACTTTTTCTGCCTTAATATACTCCATTTTCATCATTTTCTATTCCTTGATTCATTCCTGATACCGTATTTCATCTTTTAAAAATCCACAAGTTTCTTCATACTGAAAACTTTTGTTTTCCGGCAATTAAGCAGAAGTTAAACACGTGTTCAATTCCTTAATTATGATTTCCAAATTTTTCTTTACATCATTTTTATTTTCATATAAATCCTTGAATAGCCGGTTCAGATTATCTTCAAAATTGTAAGGCAGCAGATCACACTGCTTCTTACACAAAGCAATTAACCGTTTCTCACCCGGATGCGTTTTTTCATTCAACGCAAAAAGAATGTCAAAGTATGATTCCATAAATGCAGCCGTTCTATGGTTAATGCTCACAATATCATTCCGGTTTATTGCTTTTACAATCTGAGTATCATATGCCGGCAATGCATCATGTAAGAGCCGCATATTGCGTTCAATAATATTCTTTTTTAATTGGAGCGGATATTCTACATCAAATCGTTTCTTTGCTTCTGCCAGCTTACCATTTGCATCATAAACAATCTTACAGTTTTTCAGATTATGCCACATACATGTTGTATAACCATTGCGGGCTTCACACTTTTCGACAACCGCCGCTATTTCTTCACAAAACACATCTAAATCCCGGTACAGGATGTCGATGTCAATTCCATTCTGTAATATACAGTTATCTTCATATTCCCAAAAATGATTTCCGATTTCCATTGCAGAGCAGTATTTTGATAATAGCTGTTTTCTATCGTTCTCCGGAATATTTCCGGTACAATAAACATATACATCATAATCCGATTTTTCATCAAATACGCTGCCTGCCCGCGAGCCTCCCAGTGCAATTGCTTCAACATTATTCATGGCCGACAGCGCCTCAAACAGCTGCTCTATCATATATACAATCCTTTACCTTTCCAAATCTATAAAAAAAATACAAATTTCCAAATAATATTATATCCTATATGGTAAAATAATGATATGCTTATTTCATGGAATATTGATCAGATCGGAAAGGCGGTATCGGATATGGAAACAAAGAATCAAAATGGAAGAACAAAACGGAAAATCCTGCTTATCGGAGGAACCGGCACTATCAGTATGGCAATCACCCGCCTTTTGGCGGAACAGGGCGAAGATGTCTATCTTTTAAATCGGGGTTCCCGTAACAAAGACCTGCCCGAAAATGTAACGGTCGTTCAGGCGGATATCAGCAAAGAAGCCGAAACCAAAGCAAAGCTGGGAGATACCTGTTTTGACTGCGTCTGTGAATTTATCGGCTTTGTGCCGGAGCAGCTGGAACGGGATTTTCGCCTGTTTCATGGAAAAACAAAACAGTTCATGTATATCAGTTCCGCTTCGGCTTATCACAAACCGGTACGCTCTTATATCATAAATGAGGGGACAACGCTTGCCAATCCTTACTGGCAGTACTCCAGAGATAAGATTGCCTGCGAAGAACTTCTGATGAAACACTATCGGGAAGACGGCTTTCCGGTTACGATCATCCGTCCAAGCCATACTTACGACGAACGCTCTATCCCGTTGGGCGTACATGGAAGCAAAGGAAGCTGGCAGGTGGTAAAACGGATGCTGGACGGAAAACCTGTCATCATTCATGGAGACGGAACCTCCCTCTGGACCATGACTCATAATACAGACTTTGCCGTTGGATTCTGCGGTCTGATCGGAAATCCTCATACCATTGGTGAAGCCTTCCAGATTACCGGTGACGAAACCCTTACATGGAACCAGATTTATGAATGTATTGCAAACGCACTTGGCGTACCGCTCCATGCTTATCATGTTTCTTCGGAATTTCTGGCGGACTGCAGTAATTATGATTTCACAGGAAGCCTGATCGGTGATAAAGCCTGTTCCGTAGTATTTGATAATTCCAAACTTAAAAAAGCGGTTCCGGAATTCAGGACTCACGTTAAGTTTCAGGATGGCATACGAAAGGCCATTGATCATATCCTGTCTCATCCGGAGCTGCAGGTTGAAGATCCGGAATTCGACGTCTGGTGCGACCGGATCATTCAGGAGTTAGAAGAAGCAAAAAGAAGAATATAATCATTCGTTTTCATACTGCCGGAGCAGCCGTTCCGCCTCAGTTTTTATTTCTTTTACAACGCTCTCCGGCTCTATGATCTTTACCTTGTCTCCAAGAGCAAATACCCAGCCGAAAAACTGTTTGCTGGCAACCACTTTTACATTGGTCGTGAAATGTTCCTCATCCACAGGTATAAGCATGATGTCTTTTCCGAAACGATCGATCATCACGCCTGCCATGTCATTTTCACACAAAAACCTGACATTCTGTTCCTCGCCGCTGAACATTCCAAATACTTTCTTTGCATAAACAGCCATGTCAAATTCCTTGAAGTGGGATTTTCCCTCCCGTTTCTCATTTGTCAGCTCGATATTCTTCATTTTATCTACCCGGAAATGCTTGATGATATCTTCTTCAGAATCAAATGCCACCAGATAATAGTTTTCGTCCTCCCATGCCAGAGCCCAAGGACTTACCTTATATAAGGCGCCGCCTTTCTTGAGAACCATTTTCTTGTGAACGTCCCACTGAAAATACTGAAACGTGATCTTTGAATTTCCGCCGATTGCTGTATGTATAGCGTCAATATTGTAATAGACGCCTTCATTCATGGTCTTCACCCGTTCCGCCACATACACCTGCCGCTGTAACTGGGAAGCCTCATAACTGCTGGCCAGACTTTCAATCTTCTTAATCAGTTCATCTGATTTTTTCGCTGTGATAAACTTTGCGGACTGCACGGAATCCACCAGCAGCTTCAACTCTGCCAGTTCGAATTTCCTGTTCACTAACCGGTAATAAAATGTCTTGTTTCGCGGTTCGCCAATGATATCCATGCCGCTTTGCATAAGAGTATCAATGTCGTTATAAATGCTCTTCCGCTCCGCTTCGATCCCATAAGCTTTCAGGGAAGAAATGATTTCCGCCATTGTAATGCCATGGGTTTCATCTGTCTTTTCCAAAAAGATTTTTATAAGATAAACGATTTTCATTTTTTGGTTATTTCCTCTTGCCATGACAACTCCTCTCTAACAGATAGAAAACTGCTTCATTTCCGGCGCTTCGCTCTCTAATAATGCAAATAAATGATCGATCCTTCGTCGCTGCTTCAATGCCGCTTTTCGTTCTGCCTGCTTATAATATTTCTTCTGCTTTTTTGTACTCTGCGGCAGTTTGCGGAAGTCATCTTTCATGATCACTTTTGCCTTGTCGTGATCGATAATATAATGAATGATCTTACAGAAAGAATCCGTCGGCTTCACATCAGCCTGCCGATGATACTCTCCATCCTTTATCTGGGAGATTGGCATATCCTCTGTAAAATGATTCAGGTGATGGAGATAGTATTTCCCAAACCGATTCTCCATTATCTTCCAAGCGCCGAGTTTTGTGGTTACATATGCCGTATCTGCATTTCCGTCATAGCATATTTCAGCCATGCCTTTTTTCTTCCAATAACGGATCTCCGCTGCGTGCGCCCGCATTTCTCCCCGCAATCCGGCACAATACTTACATTCGCAGTACCGTTTTTTCTCTGCTTCTTCCTTTGATATCGACATCCGGTTCTCGCACTTTATCCGTCTCTCATATATGCAGCCTGCTTTGTGATATACGACTCTGTGCTTTGGTGCATTCATACTGATTATTACCTGCATGATCATTCCTCCTTCTGCAAAAACCATTAAAATATCAGGATAGTTTTTGCGGTGTTTGATTTTGATATAATCAGTATAAATATTTATGTGTACCAAAAAACGTACTCGTCTTTATTTACTTCAAAATCGCCACAGCCAGGGATTCGGACAGATCACGAAAATGATAAGCAGAATATGCAGCGCCGTGCAAAGAGGAACCAGAATCCTGAATTTCCACTTGGACGTCTTATGATGAAACGCATACATTCCAATCAAAGAACCGGCGCCGCCGCCCAGAAATCCTATCAGAAGCAGGGTTTTCTCCGGTATTCTGTACTGATGCCTGATCGCTTTTTTCTTGTCGATTCCATATATAAAGATCGCAATTATATTTATAATGAGATAATAAATGATTGTCATAAGTAATTCTCCGTTTACTGTCCGGCATTTCTATACAAGTGTTTCTTCCTGCAGATATTTTTTAAGTTTATTTAACTTATTCTTTGTTATAACTTCGCTATAATGTAAACCTTCATAAGTAGGGTGCAATACAGGATACGTTTCTTTTGTTTTCAGCATCATATGTTCCGCAAGCATCCACTCGGCAATCGCCTGAACCGTTTCCCAAGGCATATCTTTCAAAGCACCAAATCCGGCCACTTTATCCAGATTATTTTCAAGTATTTTTTTGCTTTCAACACCTTTTAAAACATCGATCAGTATTGCCATTCCAAAGTACCTCTCTTTGCTGATATCCTGAAGTGCATTGACTATGATAAATATCACTTCATGTAAGTCATATCCTTCATAAAAAATCGGCTTTAAGTCTGCTTTTTGAATATCAATGCTATCATCCTCTATTTCTTTTTCAGTTCTTTCAATATCTGCTGCTTTTTCATTTTCAGATGATTTTTCTTGTTTATCAGGTTCTGGAGCCGGTCGCAGGTTTTCATCGTTTACAGGGTTATCTTCAAATCCCATCTGCTGATTGTAGACTGCCCGGCTGATCACATTATTACACCCCGTTTTATCAGGTTTATAATTTGTGCAGCCCAAAAAATAATCAGAATCCTTTCCCTTCTTTACGATCAGATAACCGTCTCTGCATTTTTCGCATTTACGGATCTGAAGCTTGCCCGCTGCATATTCATTCGTCATAAAACCGCATATCTCAGGTTCATTTGTGCAGATATAAAGTCTAAGTCCATATGATTTTTTATATTTTAACTGCATCGGATATCCACATATCGGACATGTTTTTTTCAGAGGACGAGGTATCTCATTTTCATTCCAGCCACCCATTAATCTGACATTCCTGTAGTCCCTCTTTAATTCTAACAAGAATTCCGAAGGGTTCTGCTCAGGAGCTACGAAAAATACCCGGTTTTTCGTTCTGGTCATCGCTACATAAAATAATCGCCTTTCTTCTGCATAATCTATCGAACGGTCACCCCTTATCACAAATGCAAGTACAGGATCGTCCTCTATCTTTGAAGGGAAGCCATAGGTTTCATTTTTTCCGTTCAGAATGATAACATCATCATAACCCAATCCTTTGGATGAATGTGCCGTCATAAATGTCATATCCAATTTTGGATATTTAACACTTTTCACTTTGTTTCCCCTGTCAATGTATTCAAATAAACCCGATCGTTCCAAGTGGTCGCCGTCAAAACCAAACCTTCCCAGCAAAAGGATCGGTCCCGGTTCTTTTCCCTCCATTTTTTTATATTTCAAAAGCTGTTCCAATGCGCATTCTACCGCATGAGCAAGTGCATAATTCGCACCACTCCTGCGGTTCCCATTGAGACCTTTAAACGTACTGTCATATGTATAAATCAAGACGGGATCCGTGATCCTTTTTGGGGATATCAGCTTTTTCTGTATCTGTTCCGTATTTTTCTGAATAAAATTACCTGCAATATCAATGACTTCCTGTGAATTACGATAGGTTCTCACGATCTTAAGTAATTTGGCATACCCCATCTTTTCCGCAAATTTTGTAAACAGCGTAATATCTGAACCACTGAATGCATAAATTGACTGCCAGTCATCCCCCACTGCAATTATTTTAGCATCCGTAACTTCAGACAAAACTTTTGTAAGATCAAAACGCTGCTTTGAAATGTCCTGATACTCATCCACAATGATATATTTGAAATCCAACTTCTGCTTCATCTCCTGGATTTCATTTAAGATTCTTGCAGATTTATTGATCATATCCTCAAAATCAACTGCGTTATTCTCCTTCAGCCATCTCTCGTACTCCAGATAACAATCATTGCATATATCTAAAAATAATCTGCTCCGTACATTCTGCGTGGAATGATACATTCTGTTGAAATCGTCCGCCTGATAACCGTTCACTTTAAAATTTGAGATAAATCTGCAGAACAGACTGATCAACTTCCGCACATATCTGTTTTCTTCACCAGCCACAAGCATTTCCATGACTTCTTTGTTGGATTTTGGTCTAAGTTCAAACCCCTTTTTCTCCAACTCATCCTTCAGATGTGATATCAGCGTTCTCCCATCATTATAAGAAGAAAATGTATAAATAAGCGTAGTTCC
The DNA here is from genome assembly GCA_947631605.1 of uncultured Lachnospiraceae bacterium. Classification (GTDB taxonomy): domain Bacteria; phylum Bacillota; class Clostridia; order Lachnospirales; family Lachnospiraceae; genus CANRMC01. The sequence continues at coordinate 3,307 of CANRMC010000001.1, read as the reverse complement.
ATGCTGATTATGAAGATTTACTTTCTCATTTACAGCCTGCTTGTACCGTTTTAATTCCTCTTCACTATATCTATCATTTTCACCATTTTGTGAAATTCCAAAATGCTCAATATATGCCTTCTTTCCATCCTGACAGATCAGAAAATCCGGTGTATACGGTTTTCTTGCGAGAGTAATGTAATATTGATAAATTGGCTCATATTCATATTCGATATTATTCAGATACAGAAAATTTGCTATTTCCACTTCCTGATGTGACCGTAAAACCTCATTCTGAATTGTGACTGATTTCTTAGTCCTTGCGTCGATCACTTCTCGCTTGAAATCTTCCAGATCACTTCTCATTGTTGAAAAATTTGACTTCGCAATGTTATTAAAGAACCGATTGATATCATCTCCTTCATACGGAGCATCAAAATAAGACGCAAAAAACAAGATCAGCTTATTGACTACACTTTCATTTTGCATAATTGAATTCCGGAAATAATCTCTGATCACAAAATACATTTTGGAACTTTCGACAATATTCAATTTTTCATCCGGGGAATTTTTATGGATTATCGCATTGCCGGTAGAATGAAAAGTTGCAATCGGGCAATCAATTCCTAATTTTTTCTGAATTTTATCCTTTAGTTCATTTACCGCCTTATTTGTAAAAGATATCACAAGAATCTGAGAAGGCTCCACGCCCTGCTTGTCTACAAGATATTTAACTTTTGCAGCCACAGTAGTCGTCTTACCTGCGCCTGCGCCGGCAACTACCAAACTATAGTCTTCATCCGTTAAAACAACCTGCCTCTGGTTGTTATCTAATTTTATATCGGGATCGATCTGCGTCAAAATATTATCAAGATATTCTTTTTCCCGATGCATAGCTCTCGCTATAAAATCCTCATTATGCTGATCTACAATTTTTTCAAAATTATCGTAAATATCTAAAGTATCCCGGATCACTGCCGGCGAATATCCCTGTGTTTTGCAGAACTGTTCAAGCATGGCACTATTGTCCAGGACGTGAAAAAATTCCGCTGTTTCAGAGTATTTTTCGAGCATGTTTAAATACTCGCTTTTTGCTATATACTTGTCAGCAGACAATAATGTATCAATATATGAACGGACCTCCTGCCAACGGATCATATTCTCATTCGTCTGAGGTTCCTCATTCTTCATTTTCAGATTATTATGGTTTTCTTTACCTGATAGTCTTTTTTCATAACCAAAGATCCTGTCCAATAACCCCATATCATAACCTTCCTAAGTTTTTCTCAAGACTTTACGTATATATTATATTGGATATCGAACATACTTTCAATCATTTATTTTTATCCTGTATTATTACAAAAACAGTCGCAGCACCATTCTTTCAGCCGGATCATATATCAGTCTGCTTTACAGTCCTTTATAATATTTCTCTATCAGTTCTGCCATTTTCTTTCGCCTCATTATAAGGAATGTTTCATAATCATTTACAGTCATATGGACAATTTCTTCCGGGATTGCATTTTCCTCTAAATTATTCCTTAAATCATCGATATTTGAAATATTACCAAATGCTATACTGCCGGTTTCATATTGTTTGAGCGCCTTGCCAAAATATACATTTGGCGCATCATCACGGATAGCCTTATTCACCTGTGTGTCAAGATAAGTATAGTTTGCTATCTGATTGTATTTTCCTTTTACATCAATACCATTTTTCTGCAAATAAGCCTTCGGGAATATATGATGCACATCACCTGATATACTTATCAGATCAGAGATCATCGTACCATGCATAAACAGTGAATTGCAATTCAGATTAATCTGTGCAGCAAGAAAGGTATTAAATGCTGGACTATTAGACGATGCAGTCTCTAAATTTTGCGGCAATGATATATTCCAAAATGTATCAGAAAGTACGGAAGCTTCCACTTCTTTAAAAAAATTAATAAATCCTTTTTCATTGATCAACCGAATATCTCTTCCCATAACAGATTCCGGCGAACCAATATATCTACCTGTTAAAGTAGATAATACGAACCATTTCTGAACATAATGTTTTACCTGATCTTGCGGTATCACTGAATTATTCGACAGTTTCAAATAAAGCAAATAAGCAAAGTCAAGAGTCATTTTTGAATTCAGCTGCCGTCCTGACTTATAGCCTGCGCCTTTAATTGCTAATACAAATTGCTCAAAATTATATTCATTTATGAAAAGTTTAATGCCTTCTTCAAGTTTAATATAAGAATCTTCCACAATTTCTTCTTTGAATTCATGCGTGGTGAAATCCCTGCCCGAAAGCAGACTTACTAAATCTGAGAGTTTTGCTCTGTCAAAACTGTACATAAAAGCAACCCTGAGCATATCATTATAATCAGGATCATAAATGTCTTCGTTATCTCTGGCAAGCCACTTTATTTTTGAGGCATACTCCGTCTGAGCAAATTCAGTATCTTTTATCATTTGTGGATAAAAATCCGGCTTTACAGCCAAATGACAGAAATAATCCACAACTTTACGTAATGTGTTTCCTCTGTGAGCAGTATCTGATGCCATTTTTGACATGACAAAATCCGACTGGCTAAGAGCCGTTCCCTTTGAATTAATTCGAATGAAAATTTCCGTCACTTCATCAATATCCAATGTATGTACTAGTTCAATGACCCCAATCTGACGATTCGCTATCCCTCTCAATTTCGTAATCACATTATTTACGTCATTAGGGCGGACATCCGGATTCTCAGCACAATATTTCATTGCAAATTCAAAAGAATCAAAATTATTTTTAAATATCTCAGAAATATCAGGAATCCACTTTTTATCCTTCAGATGCGATGCATCTTGTACTGCAAATCTCTTATCTGAGTCAACTGCTAATGGGTTAAACGCAATTTTAATCCTATCTTTATTAAAATCTTCATCTAATACTTCTAATCCGGAAACCGCTGCCATAAGGGCAGTGATTCTTTGCTGCCCGTCAATCAATACATGTTTTCCATTTGCAACTGTTCCGTCTTTTGTCTGTACATCCGGATTCTTCCAAGTAATAATATATCCAGTCGGATATCCGTTATATAATGAATCTATTAAATCTCTTACTTGTGCTCTTTTCCATACAAATGGTCTCTGTATCTCAGGAATAACAAATTGTCCCGCCTCTATCAGACCTAATACGGCACTGACAGAATATTGCATTAATGTAAATTTTTCTCCTTGCATTTTTTCTCCTTCTATAAATTATATTTTACTAGGCGTTTGCGAAACGCCAAAAGCCGCATAAATACGGCATATTTTTTGTTACAAAACAAAATATCTCCTCTCGGTT